>JBFEXS010000005.1:0-39759 GCA_041562555.1 Sulfurimonadaceae bacterium | reverse complement strand
AATCGTTGATAAGAGTCTAAGTAGTGATGTCAACTCATTGATTGAACGGTTGTTTGAACTTAAAGACAGTGAGATGGAAGATGGGGAAAATATCAAGACACCTACCGAGGATGATATCTCAATCTTTGAGCTGGAAGAGAACATCCGCTATGCAATAGCAAACCGTGACTTTTCATTGATGTACCAGCCGATACAAGCAGATGAAAGGATCGCACAGGTCAGCGTCAAACTGAAGGGAAAAGACGGAAGCATTATTCATCAAAAGGCTTTTATGCCGGTGATCAAGCGTTTGGGTTTCGAACGTGAATTTGATGAGATATTCCTGGAAAAAGTCCTTTTGGTATGCAAAAAGATCGATCATGTATCCTTTGCTTTTAACATCTCCCCAAATGTACTCAGAAACAGGCGTTTTGTCGAACGTTTCAAACAGATGGTTGAAAAGGAAAGTTTGGATTTTTCGCGTCTGGTGATCATTCTTTCCGAGAATGAGGTTTACTCCAATATGAAGCGTTATAATGATCTTTTACAGGAGTACAGAGCTTTAAACGTCCGTTTCGTTCTGGACAATGTAGGTTCCATTAATGCTTCTATCGAGTATTTAAAACGTTTAGAAGTGGATATAATTCGCTTTGACAAGTCATTTGCAAAGCATAGTGATGAAGCAAGCTATAGAGCCATATTACATTCGTATGTGAACCTGTGTAATGAGATGAAGATCAAGTCATGGATCAAGATGGTAGACTCAAAGGTGTTGCAAGATAGATTTGAACAGATGCAGATTGATTATATTCAAGGCAATATTATCTCAAAAATCGTTACGTATGACAAGCTTGAAGAAGCTATGGCCTAGAGACAAAAAATATAGATGAAGGAAATAGATATGAAATATGGTGAAAAGATCGTCAGTGAATTTGATGTAGAGAAAGATTTGGAAATTTGGCCGAACGAACATTCAAAGAACTATTTAATCAAGATGACCCTTCCGGAGTTTTCATGCTTGTGTCCGCGTTCGGGATACCCTGACTATGCGACGATCTATTTAGAGTATACACCTGATGCCTATGTCGTCGAATTAAAAGCCATCAAACTGTATATTAATTCATTTAGAGACAGACATATCTCCCATGAAAATACGGCGAATGAGATCTATGATGTTTTGGAAAAAAAGTTAAAACCCAAATATATGAAGATCACAGCAGATTTTAATCCCCGTGGAAATGTGCACACGGTAGTTGAGATTGACAGTACAAAGCTGTGATCGTTTAAATTTGAAAAAAAGTGACATTCAGTGATCAATCTCATAACACTTACACATTCTTCACACAATTGCTCTTTATAATACACCCAGAAAGAGAAGAAGTTCTTCCCTAAGCTTCTTTTCTCTTCTATTCATTTTCGGCGAAAGCCGATACCTTTTATCAGTTTAAAAGGTACATTCTCCCTAAAAACCAATTCATTGCTTACACCGATTCTCCCACGAGGTGTAAGCGCATTAATCCCTTAAATTCACGCGATATAGTCACATTAAGATGAAGTTTTAGCAACTTATGGTTTAAATCTGCTGATAAAAGGACTAAAAGGGTATAATTATCAAAAATAAAAAATAGTAGATATGATACGAAAAGTTTTTAAAAAAAAGAGATCAAACCCTAAACTCGATGCTATTATGAAAAAGTACAAGATCCCAAAAGATCTATTGAGCGTTAATAGACGAATGGTCTCGCGTGCAATTCTGGTAGGGATGTTTATAGCGATGATCCCGATGCCTATGCAAATGCTGGCTGTAATTCTTGTTGCTCCGTTTTTTCGTTTCAATGTCCCTATTGGGGTCTCTCTTGTCTGGATAACCAATCCTTTTACGATGCCTTTTATCTACTATATCGAGTATATTACGGGAAACTTTTTATTGATGCAAGAAGGGATTGGGGACATTCAATTGACCATGGAATGGTTCACGGAAAATATCGGTAATATTTTTGTTCCTTTATATGTAGGAACCTTCTTTTATTCAGTCATCTTCTCAGTTGGCGGTTACTATCTGGTCAATTGGCTTTGGATACTATCTGTTCATCAAGAGAAAAAAGATAAAAAAGGTACATGATCCTTAGGATTTGAGGTAAGATCTTAACCAATGTATTGCGGAGTCTTTGTCGGTGATATGACCTTCGAGCTGTTGCTCATAGGCTTCTTGTAAAATTATTTTGAACTCCGAACCCGGTTTCATTCCTTCTTCAATAAGATCTCTTCCAAGTAAAATGGGGTTTGGTTTGGATTGATGCACCTTGAGCTCTCCAGCCTTAGTCAAAAGCCAGTCTCCTGCAGGAAACTCCTCTTTTTTTGCTTCCGGTGTTGTACGTCCAAAATGATCAGCTTTGCTGACCAGTACAAGATCTTCGATATTGACACGGGTGGAAAGTCTTCGAACAGCAGCATCTTTTGCGTTCTGAGCGTAAAGCTGCGAAGGAACAAGGTGTTCTCTTATAAGTGGCGTGATCGATTCAAACAACAGTTTTTCATCACTGAGTCTTGAAAGTAAAGAATAGGTAGGTTCAAGCACATTTTCATGTCCGATAGAGTCTATGTTATTATCGACAATCCGGGTCGTTTCAGCTTTTCCCAGGTCATGACACAAGACAGCAAGCATCAGGATCAGGTCTCTTTTTGTATCCCCGGTCTTTAGTTTTACCATAGCGTCAATACTCATCATGGTATGGGTCCAGACATCGCCTTCAGGATGATATTGTTTGTTTTGTACAACTCCCTGAATGGCTTTTAGCTCAGGGTCAAGGGCTCCCATGGTATCGAGGAGCTCAAATCCCAGTGAGGGCCTGTTAGCCTTCAATAAAAGCTTTTTATATTCTTCAAACACACGTTCTTTAGGCAGTTCATCGAGCATATGTCGACGAATCATATCCTGGCAAAGTTTGAGGGTGTTAGCTTCTAGTTTGAAGTTAAAACGTGCTGCAAATTGCACGGCTCGTAATACACGCAGGGGGTCTTCAATAAAACTCGTGTCGTCAATATGGCGGATAATGCCTTTTTTAATATCCTCTTTTCCTCCATGGGGATCAAGGAAAAAATCAGTCTTTATATCATAACCGATAGCATTCATCGTGAAGTCTCTACGTTTTGAAGCAGTGGTAAAGTCCAGATGCCCATTGGTCTGAATATGAAAGCCCTTATGTCCCTTATCGGTTTTTATCTCGGTACGCGGAAGGGCGATATCAATATCATATCCATCAAGAGAGATCTTCAGGACGCCAAAGCTTTTACCGACTTCATGCACAGGTGCCAAGGTTTCAAGTGCTGATTTGAGGGAATCCAACGAACTGATTCCGTAGACTTCTATATCGATATCTTTGCTCTCAATACCCAAATAATGATCACGTACGAAGCCCCCTACAATAAAAGGTCGGGCATTATGATCTAGAAGTGTCTGGGAAAGTTTGAGAATGGAGGGATTGAGTTTCATAAGAGACGTTTCAAGGCCTCTTCAAAGATCTCTTCACTCTCATCAAAACTTTCGTCCGAGTTGAAGATGTCACTCATACAGTCATAGAGTTCTTCATTTTTAATGATAAGATTAAAGGCCTCCTGTCTATCTTCCAGCCAGCTCTCGTTATCCTCTTGATAAGCGTTTAGTTTCATTTTGACGTATTCCATGACGTTCTCTACATCAGCAGGATGTTCCATAAGGTTTAAAAGATATCGAGAAGCACTCTTGAGCTCCTCCTCGTATATTTTTTTGTTCATATAGATAGCGACACTTATCAGTAAAGCGATAGCTTCAATCTTACGACCATAATGTCGTGTTTTCCAATGGATATAACACTTTCCCAAAAATGAGGTCTGTTCAAGGGTTGTTTCTGTTGGCAAGGGGTGCCTTTATATTTAAGATAAATCAGTATACATAGTGTAACATAAAGCAAAGTATAGAAATATAAATAATCCTAATGGAAATATCAGAGACCAGACCTGTACGCTATCTGCGATCATCCTGTTTGAAGAGATTTTTCTAATGGGTTTTTTTGTATACTGGCACATGAGATTTTTATTACTTGTAGCCTTATGTAATCTGCTTCTTGCTCAGACCCCTCAGGAGACAGCGCAAAAAGTCTATTTATCAAATATTAATGCCTTATTAATATTTACCTCTGAATCGGGCTTGAGTTCAGGACATTACCGCTTTACCAATTCAGAGTTTAAGATGCAGACATATACTCTTCCCTTCACACGTCATTTTGAGACTTTTGATGACACTATGAATTGGTTTATCAATGGAGGTTTTGGATATTCTATCACTCGTTTGGATACACAAACGGTCCAAAGGACAGCGAGTGGAGATATTGAATTGACCCATGATAACAAGTTACAGACATATACAGCAGGTATTGGCGGTGGACTACGGTATCGAAGTGACCTCGGTATAGATTTTATGGGGAGCCTGGGTGTTATCTATTCTCGTGTCGGAACCAGCGTAAAGCCCAAAGATGACATAGGTGGAGCAATAGAAGACTTCTTTGATGATGAATATAATAATAATATCTCCTATAAGATTATGCTCAGTGCAGAGTATGAGAAGAAGATACGTCAATACAGACTCTATACAAAGGCTGCATTCAAATCCTATGAGACAAAGGCGGACTTCACCTTGGACGTATTAAGTGGTTTTAAAACACAATCAGATGTGACGAGTGTTTCCTTGGGAGCAGAAACCCCTGCGTTACTAAGGTATGAGCAAAACTATCTAAGTCTTGAGAGCTATATCAGGGCGAATTATCTGCATGGCGATATCATGGATGTGGTTGGTTTGAGCCGCTATCTTAATGTGGGAGCCGTGGCTTACTGGAACACGCCGGAGTCTCCTTCCTGGGCAAGACGGTTTTATACGGAAGTGAGTACTGTAAGAGCTGAAGGATTAGAAGGATATAATTTTGGAATTGGTTTTAGTATAGACTACTAATCGAAATGTGATAAAGGAATCAAGATGAAAAACATATCAATAATTGATGCGATTAAACACCGTTCATCAAAAAGAAAGTTTTTAAACACACCTGTAGAAAAAGAGATACAAGAACAGATTTTAGCTGCAGCAGCGATGACACCTTCTGGTGCGAATATGCAGCCTTGGGTGGTGTATGCTATTTCAAATAAAGAGGTACTTGACAAGATAGGTGATGAGATTATCAAGCATATCGATGCCGGTGGAGATGTGGATCAGTTCATTCAGTATTATCCTTTAAAATGGAAGAACCCATATAAACTTCGCCGTATTCAGACAGGAGTAGGTTTATACGAAAAGATGGGTGTTGATCGTAAGGACAAGGAGCGTCGTCAGGAGCTTTGGTATGATAACTATCGCTGGTTTGGTGCACAGACCGTCTTTTTTGTATGTACAGACATGTCATTGATCGATGGTGCTCAGGGAGCTTTTATTGATTGCGGTGCCTATATGCAGAGTATTATGCTCGCTGCTCAGGCATATGGCGTGGATTCATGTCCCCAGGGATCGACGACTGAGTATGGAAAGATAATTTCCAAAGTGCTCGATCTTCCGGATAATCTAGCACTGCTGTATAGTGTGGTCTTAGGATATGAGGATACGTCTGCTATTCAAAACAGCTACCAGCCTGAACGTGTTCCTATGGAAGAAGTCGTCACCTTTATTGACTAGCTGGATAAGGTGTTGTCTTTTGAGGGATGACTTGTTAATCTTGTTGCATATAAAGTTCTTCAAATTCATCGATTGGTAGAGGCGGACTGCATATGTATCCCTGATAATATTCACATTGAAGGGTTTTGAGGTAATTTACCTGTTCTTGAAGCTCTACACCTTCGCAAACGACCTCGAGATTGAGGGTGGAAGCCATATTGATGATCGTCTGTATGAAGACAGAGCCATTTTTGCTGCTAAAGTCATCCATAAAGGTTTTATCGATCTTGAGGGAATCGATAGGGAAGGTTTTGAGATAGGAGAGAGAGGAATAACCCGTTCCGAAATCGTCCAGGGAGAGACTGATACCAAGTTCTTTGATGGCTTCAAATGTTTTAATGACGGCATGACTGTTGTGCAAGAATATATATTCAGTGATCTCAAAGTACAGTTGACGGGTATTCACTGGATATTTCTTCAGCAGGGATCTTAGGTCGTGCAGAAAGTTTTCGTGTTGCATCTGTTTTGCTGCGATGTTGATAGAGAGCTTGAGTTCGATCCCTTTGTCTTCCCAGGCCTTTTTTTGTTTCAATGCATTTTCAAGTATCCACATCCCGAGCTCAACGATAAAGCCGTTGTGTTCGGCAATAGGAATAAAGATATAGGGTGAGATCATGCCTTTCTCTGGATGCTTCCATCGTATAAGGGCTTCTGCGCCAATAATCTGTGAATCTTTGACTCTGTTTTGAGGTTGGTAATAGAGCTCATATTGGTTGTCTTTAAAGGCATCGCGCATGTTGTTGGTGAGCTCAATATACTCCTGGGTCTTTTGGTTAAGCTCTTTGGTGAAGAAGTGATATCCCTGTCGGCCCTTCTCTTTTGCCTCATACATAGCGATATCTGCATTTTTCATGAGAGTGAGCATATCTTTTCCGTCTTTTGGATAGGTAGTGATACCTATGCTCGAAGTCACGTGTATTGGAAAGGTCTGGATTTGCCATGGTTTCATAAGCTGTTCTTGAATGCGTTTGACGATCTCAATGAGTTCAAACTCATCATCGTAATGGGTCAATACGATAACAAACTCATCCCCGCCGATACGTGCAACAAAATCGTTTCCCCTAAGGATATTATGTATGGCGTGTGCAATTTTTTTAAGAAGTTCATCACCTATATCATGACCTAAGGAGTCATTTATCGACTTGAAATGGTCCAGATCCAGAAAAAGCAGTGCAAACTCTTTTTCTTCACGCTGATGCTGTGCAATGATCTCATCAACCTTCTCATGCAGGTAGTTTCTATTGGCAAGACCGCTCAAGGTATCGGTGCGGGAGAGCTTGTAAAGGTCTTCGCGTTCTTCTTCCAATCGGGTGAAGGTCTTTGCTAAAGTGGTACGTATATATTCAAGTTCGCGTATATGAATCTTGGCGGGAACGTGAGATTGTTCATGGGCATAGCGTCGAAGAGCTTCCAGGGGAAAGATGATGAACTTGCGTATACTGATCCACATGAGGGTGATCATAATGATGGGAATAAAGACAAAGAGCAGGATAAACCGGTTTTTTTTCTGAGCAAAATGGGCCCTGATGTAATCTTTTTCGATATAAAAAAGAAGACGATAGGACTTTAGATCTTTGCCTTCATAATAACGAAGCTCTTCCTCCAGTACTTCGGCATGCATGAGATGATCGTAAATGCTTTCATTATATGTATGATAAGCAGGGTGGGAATCTTTGGTATTGAGAACTGTTTGGTCCGTACTGACGAGCATTTTGGCATCATCAAAGACGGCAATGGCCCGGATATAAGCATTATTGGCAGCTTTTCTATCAAGAAGAGCCCGCGCAGACTTGATGGGCGCTTTTTTAATGTGCTTTGAAAGCACGTAAGAAAGTTCTGAAAGATCATTGCGCAGGGTATTCATAATAACATTGGCGGTCAGCTCTCGTTGATGCAGGAAATAGTTGATAAAGAGGCCATACAAGATAAGCATGACAAGCAACAGAAGGGAGAGGATAAACTGCTTGACAGTAAAGGTCATAGTAAATCTTTGGTAGGAAGAGAGGCTTGTTGCATGCGTTTGATAAGTTCTTCGCTAGGCTTTTGATTGATCCAGGTAATATCATGTAAAGAGTTTACAAATTCTTCATAACTGATATCATTTTGATAGGGTTTGATAACGTCATAAAAGCTCTTGGGATCTTTTTGTGCTTCTGCTATGGCCTTATCGACCATTTTTTTCAGAGTGGTAAACTGTTTTTTATGCGCTAAGACTTCCTCTTTCCTGGTAAAAAGTGCATCGATGACAAAGAGATCAAGACCCTGTTTTGTTGACAGAAGTTCCGTGAAGCCGTTTTTCTTCAGCCGGGAGTCGAAGGGAACATAGGTCACGATGAGCATAATCTTTTCTTTGTCCGTATTATGTAAGGATGCGATCTCCGCCTGATCGCGGTCGATATAGTTGATACGGCTTTCATCTATATCGTATTTAGCAATGAAGTCCTGTAAAAGGGTATAGTTGATAGAGTCCATCTCCAGATAGACATGAATTTTCTTGTTACTTTTTTGCAGCTCTTCGATGGTATGGTTTCCCATGATCATATCACCACCGTTAGAGCGATCAAAAAGCATTACAGGTACGAGTGAAGGGATCTTCTTTTTGAGGATAGAGTGTTCGTATTGGGTGCCGCAGTAGGCATCCGAGTTCCCTGCTTGATAAAGATACATATTCTCACTTAAGGAGACGACATTGATCAATTTGACATTGATCTTTTCAAGCCACCCTTTCTCTTTTGCATAAAAGAGCGGTGTATAACCTATCCATGTCGTGACAGAGATCTTTACCTGCTTGCTTTCAATGGGTGCATTACAAGATGCCAGAAAAATAAGCATAGAAAAAAGTGATAAAAAAGCTCGCACCGCAGTCTCCCCCCTGATTATGATAGATTATAACAAAAAGTATATAAAAAGGCGAGGGCGTTGTAGGATTTTGTGTAATTTACTTTTTATCCGAATTTTCCGGTGATGTACTCTTCTGTCAGTTTTTCTGCCGGTGTGACAAAAAGCTCCTCGGTCTTACCAAGCTCGACAAGGTTTCCAAGATACATAAATCCTGTATAGTCAGATACCCGTGCAGCTTGTTGCATGTTATGGGTGACGATAAGGATAGAGACCTTCTCTTTGAGTTCTACGATGAGCCTTTCAATACCTTGTGTCGATATCGGATCGAGGGCTGAAGTCGGCTCATCAAACAGGAGTACTTCCGGTTCAACGGCAATAGCTCTGGCAATGCACAGGCGCTGTTGCTGTCCTCCGGAAAGACCGTTAGCGTCATCCTTGAGACGGTGTTGGGTCTCTTTCCATATGGCAGCATCTTGCAGTGCCTTCTCAACCCTGTCCTGCAGTTCGGTCCTGTTTTTGATACCTTTTAGACGCATACCGTAGGCAACATTATCGAAAATGCTCATCGGAAAAGCGGTCGGCTTTTGAAAGATCATGCCGATTTGCGTACGAAGCTTGATCATATCCTCTTTCTCTTTGAGGATATTACGTCCTTCAAAGATGATCTCTCCCCTATATTGATTACCGGGATAGAGGTCATGCATACGGTTGAATGAACGTAAAAGGGTTGTCTTTCCACACCCTGAGGGACCTATCAGTGCGGTGACCTTGTTTTTTGCAATGGGCATAGTGATATTTTTGAGATTGGGCTCGCTGACACCGGCATAAGTAAATTCAAAATTTTTGACTTGCAGTGCTTTTTCTTCGGGGATATCGATGATGGTAGACATGGTAATTCCTATTGTTTCTTTTTACGTGTGATTAACAGCAGTCGGCCCAGGATATTAAGACCGAGGATAAACATGGACAAGATGAAGGCAGCTGCCCATCCGAGCCTTTGCCAATCTTCATAGGGACTCGTGGCATAGTTGAACATGGTGACTGTCAGGGATGCGATAGGCTCAGACAGATCAGTATTCAAGAAGTTGTCATTAAAGGAGGTAAACAGCAAAGGTGCTGTTTCCCCTGAGACTCTGGCAACCCCGAGAAGGACACCTGTTAAAATACCTGTCTTGGCACCGCGCAAGACGACCTGCAGGATGACTTTATATTTGGGAGCACCAAGGGCAAAGGCTGCCTCACGCAAGGTGGAAGGGACCAGTTGGAGCATGTCATCGGTGGTACGAAGGATAATAGGTACCATGATGATCACAAGTGCAGTGATACCTGCCCATCCGCTAAAATTTCCCATAGGTGCGACGATGATGGCATACACAAAAGAACCTATGACAATCGAGGGTGCAGACATCATGATATCGGAGATATCGCGCACAAGATTGGCCAGGGTGGATTTTAGACCGCCGTATTCGCTGAGATAAGTTCCGCCCAGTACACCCAATGGAACACCGATCAGCGTGGCCATGCAGATGAGTAAAAGCTGTCCGATGAGCGCATGTTTGAGACCTGATTCCTCGTATCCGGGAGGAGCTCCTTCGAAGATAAATATATTCCAGTTAATAGCTTCAATACCGTTTAGGACAAGGATGGAGAGAATCCATAATAAAAACCCGATACCGATCAGGGCTGAAACAGTGGAGAGTACCATGATGATTCTGTTGACAAGAATACGTTTTTCTGTATGGGTCATCGTCTGCTCCTTTTACCACGTTTCAAGAAGACAAACTTGGCAAAAGAGATAATGGTGAATGAGATCAGGAAAAGCACCAGTGCCAGGAAGAAGAGGCTGGAGAAATAGAGTTCTTCATCTGCTTCTGTAAACTCGTTTGCCAATGCAACGGGAATAGAGGTCGCGGGATCGGTGATCAGTGAAGGTATCTTGTGGACATTGCCCATGACAAAGGTGACGGCCATGGTCTCACCGATAGCACGGCCAAGGGCCAGGATTGCAGCACCGATGATCCCTGCTTTGGCATAGGGGATCACAATGTCTTTGATCACATCCCATTTGGTTCCCCCCAGTGCATAGGCTGATTCCTTAAGGATATCCGGTGTGGTATTCATCGCATCCCTGGTCACCGCTGCCATAAAAGGCAGTATCATGACGGCAAGGACGATACCGGCCGTCAGTAATCCGATACCCAGGCCGCCGAACATATCGCGAATGATAGGTACAAAGTAGAACAGACCCCACATGCCATAGATCACGGAAGGAATTGCTGCGAGCAGTTCGATGGAGATACCTACAGGTGCTTTGAGTTTTTTATGTGCTATCTCCGATAGGAATATTGCAATACCGATAGCAATGGGTATGGCTAAAAACATGGCTAAAGCAGTTGACATAATGGAGCCCATAATAGCAGGAAAGGCACCAAACTTTTCAATGTTCGGTGCCCATTTATCTCCACTTAAAAATCCGAAACCGAAGGCGTCGATGGCGGGTTTAGCTTCTTGAAACAAGACAGCGAAAATAGAGCCTGTTACGAAGAGTGTCAATAAGGCAATAGAGAGTGTTGATAGACGGAAAAACCTGTCCAGTATTGTGTTCATTTTACTTCTTACCGTATGCTCATGAAAGAGACGAGATCAACCGGTTGAGATCACAGACCTTCGTGATCCAGACGGATGTTGTAGGGGAAGTTTATTGAAACATAATTACACCAAGGTTACCTGCAGAAGGGCTTTGAAGGGTTTTTTATGCCTTCAGAGATTCTAAATCAAAGGCAAAAAGAGAACCTTCGCCTTCCTTACTCTCGATGATAAGCGCGGAGTGGTGAAGCTTGAGTACATAACTGACGATGGCCAGACCCAATCCCATTGAATTATCCCAGGTGTTTTTTTGTACACGGTAGAACTTGGAGGTGATCTTGTCCAGCTCCTGTTCGGCGATTCCCATACCTTTGTCGATGACCATAAGCTTGTTATCCATGATGGAGACGGTAACGTCATCCTGAGAGTATTTCATGGCATTATCGATGAGGTTGATGAGTACGGTCTCGATCATTGTCTTATCGGCGTTCACGGTATAGTGTTCCCCTGAGAAACTGATCATGCGGTCCTTATATTTTTTCCCGAGGTTCATGATGACCTCTTGGGTAAGTTCGGCTATGTCAAAGGTGCTTATTTTTACCCTGAGGTCTTCATTCTCAAGTTTAACGGAAAGGGAGAGGCGATCGATCATGGTTGTGATCTTTTTGGCATTTTGCATGATCTTGTTCAAAAAGCGTGTACGAATCTTCTCGTTTGCCTCAGGGTCATCGACCAGGGTCTCTGCATATCCCTGAATCGAAGCAATAGGGTTTTTAAACTCATGGCTGATAGCTGAGAGGATGTCATTTCGCTGCTTGTTGATAAGGCGTAATCTTGCGGTATATTTTCGTTTCTGTTTGTCCCGGTTGTTGAGTTTTTTGGCCAGGTTTTTCAGCGTGAGCGCGATATACAGAAATTCGGAAAAATATTCGGGTTTGATAACTGCTTTGTAGTTTTTCCCCGAAATCTCTTTAAGATAATTGGTGATCTGTGTGATGTCATGGTGAATCTTCTTACTCAGTTTATAGGCGATGATAAGACTGATCAGGACAAATACGGTAAATACCAGTGCCAGACGCGACCATAGAGCATAAAACTCTTCCATCACGGCTTCAAGGCTCATGGACAGACGTAAGAAAAGTATCTCGCCCCGATAGTTGACTTTTTTGGCAACATATAAAAAATCGGTGTGTATGGTGTCTGAATAACGGGTAATGGAGCCATACTCATTGGCAGCAGCATCCATAATCTCAGGACGACTTCTGTGATTGTCAAGAGTGGTCTTGTCCTTGTTGGACTCGGCCAGCACAAGACCTTCGTTATTGATCAGGGTCACACGCAACTTAGCCACCTTATGTATATCAGCGGCAAAACGGTCCAGATCGTCAATATAGGGAAGCTGCAGTTCCAGCATAGAGATTTGTTTTTGAAGTTGGTGAGTATCTTCATGAATGGTCGCGTCTTTGATACTGAGGTATGCCACAAGGGAAGAGATAATCAAGGTACCAAGAAAGATGGCTAAAAAGTTGAGAAAAAATATCTGGTGGAGTTTAAGCATTTAGTGTATAACCTACTCCCCGTACCGTTTTGATATACTCTTTTTCTTTACGTGGGTCGATCTTGTCTTTAAGACGGTTGATAGCGACATTGACGGTCTTGTCTTGATAGATCTCATCACCACCCCATACATTTTCAAGAAGAAAATCCCTGTCAAGAACGATGTTTTGATTCTTGATCAGGGTCAATAAAAGATCAAACTCAAGTTTGGAGAGTTCGACATTGGTATCACCTGCCTTGACTTCACGTGTTTGTGGGTTCATGATGATATCGCGATAAGAGATGCTCTCCTGGTTAAAGCCGGCTTTGGTACGTTTTAAGACGGCTTTGACACGCATAGAGACCTCTTTGGGGCTAAAAGGCTTGGTGATATAATCATCGGCACCCCGATCAAATCCCTCTTCGATGTCACTGTCCTTGTTCTTGGCACTTAAGTAGATCACAGGAGTCTGGACCCCTTTGTCGCGCAGTTCCTGGATAAACTCACTTCCTTCGACGCAAGGAAGGTTTCTATCCATCAGCAAAAGGTCGACATTCTCTTCTTCGAGAAGTTGCGGAACGTTCTTTGTGTTGACAAAACCAATGGTCTCATATCCCTCTTTCTGCAGATTATATTCCAGGAGTTCTAGAATATCTTCTTCATCTTCAACAACAACGATAAGTGCTTTTGACATTGGTACCCTTTAGGATGAATTCTGTTTAGGTCACCTGACACTAATAACTTTGGATTGCTCCACCCTCTTTGGAGTAGACCATAAGTTTGGCAATATTGATCGCGTGATCCGAGGCGCGTTCAAGCTTGCGCAGAGTGCTTAGAACTCTGACATATTCGATAGAGAGTTCACCTTCTATAATTATACGCGAAAGTATCTCTTTTTCCAAGATGGAGTGAAAATCATCACATTTACTCTCTTCAATCATTACCGAACGATAAAGATCTTCATAATCACATTGGGAGTGGTTGTGAAAGCAGTCCGCGATAAACTGCAGAGCAGCGATCGATGAGCTGTGAAGTTTGATGATCACGTCAGAGATGCTATCGAGGTTACAGTCGCTCTCGATGTGGGTCTTCATACGGCGGGCGTATTTCTTTGCACCTTCACCGATACGAACAAGCTCATTCGTCATTTTCAGGTATGAGATCAGAAGTCGCAGTTCTTGTGCCTCCGGACCATACAGTGCGAAGGTCTTGACAATCTCATTATCGATGAGGTTTGCTTCGGATTGAATGGTTTTAAGGATGTTCTTGACTATATCGAATTCCTGGCCATTTTTTGCTTTGAATGCACGTAGAGCAGCATGATGTGCCTCTACAACCTCGGAGATAAGTCGGATAAGTTTTTCTTGAATATCGTTAATCTGGCTTTCATAACGCGGAAGCATCAAGATTCCTTTGTGTTTGTATAGGCAGAATTTTAAGAGAGCATTGTAACAAGAAGATTACGCAGATACAGTAGATTGTAACTCTTATGTTATCTAGTTGGTCTAAGCTTTCAAGAATAGAACAAAGAGAAGGAAATAGAGTATGCATGTGAAAGGAAACAGTTTCTTGAGTATAAAGCTGATGAAAGGTTTGTTGATCGCAGCCGTTGTAACAACGAGTATCATGGGTGCAAAGATCAATGGAGCCGGAGCATCTTTCCCGGCACCGTTGTATTATGACTGGGCGTATCAATATCAAAAAGAGACGAAGAATCGTGTGAATTATCAATCCATTGGTTCGGGTGGGGGAATCAAACAGGTCTCCAAACGCGTCGTAAGCTTTGGTGCCTCGGATAAGCCCTTGAGAACGGCTAAGTTACATAAGAAGAAACTTATACAATTTCCTGCTGTTATCGGATCGATCGTCGTTGTCCTTAATCTTCCGGGAGTGGCGGATGAACAGCTTAAGCTTAAAAATGCTGTTGTCGCTGATATATTTGCCGGTAGAATAACGAAATGGAATGATCCGGCTATCCTTGCTGATAATGCAGGCGTCGCTCTTCCGGATGAAAGAATCATCGTGTGTCACCGCTCTGACGGGTCGGGGACAACCTATAACTTTACGTATTATTTGTCAGGAGCAAATGACTACTGGAAAAACAACTATGGCGTGGGCAAGGCTATCGATTGGGCTTCGGGGATCGGTGGAAAAGGAAATGAAGGAGTGGCTTCCTTGGTCAAGCAGACACCGTTTTCTATCGGTTATATTGAGAATGCCTATAAGACGCAGAACAAGCTTGTAGGAGCAACGCTTCAGACAGCAAGCGGCAAATGGGTAAGTGCCCGTGATGAGAACTTCAAAGCAGCAGCAAAATATGCCTCATGGACAAAAGAAGATAATTTTTATGCCCTTTTGGCCCTTCAACCGGGAGATAGCTCATACCCTATTGTAGCAGCGAGTTTCATCCTGCTTCCGGTAGAA
The DNA here is from genome assembly GCA_041562555.1 of Sulfurimonadaceae bacterium. GTDB lineage: Bacteria > Campylobacterota > Campylobacteria > Campylobacterales > Sulfurimonadaceae. Next base: position 24,658 of record JBFEXS010000005.1, on the reverse strand, counting down.
AAGGCAGAGACGAACAAAGATGTGCTTGCATTTTATGATTATGCCTTCACACATGGGGATGAGGCAGCTATTAAATTGGGATATATCCCTTTACCAAAAGAGACAAAAGAGATGATCCGTTCTTATTGGGCCTATAAAGGACTTAAGTAAGCTTTCTTGTCTCCTTGAGCGATCCTTTTTTCGGATCGTTCAACTCCTTCTATCTACAGTACACAGTTAACCATCTTCATTCTCCGGTATATGTGTCATCGGTTTGATCAGCTCCTTCCATTTGAGGATTCAAAAGTCAAAGATATTTTTGTGTTAAGATGTTGTATGGCAATTAAGGAGATGACAGATGGATGATAAAGAGCTTTTAGCGCTGTATATACAGCGGCTTCAGGTGTTGGCCGAAGCACGTTTGCAGGAGCAAAAAGTATCGGTGATCGAGGCATTGAAACTTTCGATCAACCAACTCGAAGGCGAAATGAGGGGGTATTAGATGAATCCGGCATTAACGATCATGCAACTGGAATTGGCACTGAACAATTTGCAGAATACTATGGTGAAAGAGGACGGTACTCTCGCCCTTGATGACACGTTTTTGGCTCTTTTTGATGCATTGATGCAGAAGTTGGCTGAGGCAAGGGAACTGGCCGAAAAAATGCGTCAATCCAAATAGGGGTTAGATGAGAGCGTACAATACTAAGGAGTAGTTATGGGTTCAAATAAGACAGGGTATCTTTTGATGGCTTCAGGTCTGGTGGCCTTGGCTATCAGTCTAAAGGCGGTATTCTTTTCGGGCAGTGATGTAGAGGGTTTTCCTTTGCAAGGTAAGCACGGGAACACCTATAGTGTCCGGGTCGATCCGCACATGAACCCCATGCGTCTTCTTATAAGTATGGACTATGGCACAAAGGCCTATAACAGTATTGCGCAGCGTTATATTGAATATGTTGTCAGTGCTAAAGGTGAGGATGGAAGAGTGTTGTGGACAGAGGATGGACGTGCTTCGGTCAACAGCGATAAAAAGGGCGTAGTGAACAACACGCATCATGCCTCTTTACAGACCTTTGATGTGGATGAAGAGCAGGAGATCCTTTTTAGTTATGATATCCGATCCGAGAACCTGCGATACAAAGGGGCAGAACTGACCCTAAAAGCAAACGTCACCCGTCACAAGATGGGCTTAACCGTTTTTGGAGTCATCTTTCTGGTAGCAGGTCTGTTGATCGTAGTGAATAACCAAAAGAAGAAGCAGTCGTGATCAAAAGATGGCTATTGATGATAACTGTCATACTCTTCCTTTGCGGGTGTAGTTCACGAGAGTCTATAGAAGTGACAGCAACAGCCTATACGTCAACGAAAGGTCAGACGGACACGACACCTTTTATCACAGCATGGGGAGATCGTCTCGAACCGGGAATGAAGTCCATCGCTATCTCGAGAGACCTGATGCAGATGGGACTGACTCACGGGAGTAAAGTCCGTATAGAAGGCTTTGAAGGTGAGTATACTGTTCTTGACAAGATGCACAAACGCTGGAAAAACAAGATCGATATCTACATGGGTCTTGACAGGAAAGCGGCACTGCAGTGGGGAAAACGAAGGGTGCGTATATCCTGGTATGTAAACGATTAAACAGCTCAAACAGTCTCGCTGTACAGTAAAAATAGTGTACTATTTCATCCATAAAGTCCAAGGAGAATTATGAAGTATCTGTTAGTCCTTTTGTGGGTATCCGTCAGCGTGATGTATGCTTTGCCGGAAGGAGCAGTGCAGTATAACGAGGGAGAACGGCCCTTTGTAAAAGGACAAAAGCCTTTTCCTCCCGTGCAGATGCTGCTTTTGGAAGGAGAGCCTTTGAAAAAAGGCATCTATACTTTCAGAATAAAGGTACCGGCATTCAAGAAGATCCCGCCGCATTGGCATCTCAAAGATGAACGGGTAACGGTACTTAAGGGGAAGATCTGCATCAGTTTCTCGGAAAAGGTGGATTACACCAAGGGAAACTGTATTCAATCCGGCGGTTTCTATATCAACCCTAAGGAAGCCAGACATTATCTTTGGACAAAAGAGGAAGAGACACTGCTGCAAGTCACCGGGGAAGGCCCGTGGGGTATGAAGTTTGATAAGAAGGAAAAATAATGGCCTATGATGTAGTCGATAGAGAGAGCGTTCGGGAGATGGTCTATGACTTCTATTCCCTTGTGCTTAAGGATGAATTGCTCGGACCGATGTTCACCCGTGTACTTGGTGAAGACATTGACGGGGGAAAATGGCATGAACATCTGCATAGATTGGATGAGTTCTGGCTGTTGATGATGACGGGCTTCTCGACCTATCAGGGAGACCCTACACCGGCACATGCTTTTATCGGACAATTGACCCCCGAGAGTTTCGATCGTTGGTTGGAGATCTTTAAAGGAGTGGTCGAGAGTAAGTTCACTCCTGAGATTGCGGAAAAGTTTTATAAAAAAGCACAGATTGTTGCGGCACAACTGCGTGAAAACCTCGGCGTAGATGATGACGAGGATGATGACTGGTAATGTCTAAGCTCAGACGGCTCTAATGAACACCCTTCCTATCCATGAGGTCCTAGACGAGCTCAAAAAGGCCCTTTTACATCATAACCGTCTTGTACTGCAGGCACCTCCGGGGGCAGGAAAGACCACGGCTTTGCCCTTGGCCCTGTTGGATGAACCCTGGCTGGAGGATAAAAAGATCATTATGCTTGAACCCCGCCGCTTGGCAGTGCGCTCCTCTGCGGCGCGCATGGCTGAGATGTTGGGTGAAGAGGTAGGTGAGCGTATCGGTTATCAGATCAAGATGGACTCGGTGCAGAGTGAGAAGACCAAGATACTTATCGTCACCGAAGGGATACTGACCCGAAAGCTTCAAGCAGACCCGTCACTGGAAGAGTTTGCTTTGATCATCTTTGATGAGTTTCATGAGCGTTCTATCCACGCGGACCTCTCTTTGGCGCTGAGTCTGGAATCCCAAGCACTTTTGCGAGATGACCTTAAACTCCTCGTGATGTCGGCTACGCTCAATACCTCGGCTATTTCACAGCTTCTGGCAAATGCACCGTTGATAGAGAGTCAGGGTCGGGCTTACCCGGTTGAGTCTGTATATCTGGATGCTAAAACACCCCAGCCAAGTAAAGAAGAGCTGCCTCTTTTTATCTATAAGCTGTTGCGCGAGATACTCGACAAAGAGGAGGGAAACATCCTGGTATTTTTGCCCGGTGTTAGAGAGATCAAGCAGCTCGAAGCGAAACTCCAACAGAGTGATTTGAAGAACACCTATGTTTCTTCCCTGTTTGGAAGCCTGAGCAAGCAAGAGCAGGATAAAGCGATCAAGGCCCCAAAAAAAGGGGTTAGAAAAATTGTTTTAAGTACTAACATAGCCCAAACATCCCTCACAATCGAAGGAATCAGAATCGTTATCGACTCGGGACTGAGTAACGCCTCTGTGTTTGATGCCAGTTCGGGGATGAACCGTCTTGTTAGCCGTTTTATCTCACAGGATTCCGCTGTACAGCGTGCCGGAAGGGCCGGTAGAACTTCCGAAGGAAAAGCCTATCATATCTGGCATAAGGCAAAGGGTCTGATCAAGCATGATACGCCGGAGATCCTGGAAGCGGATCTTATCCAATTGCAATTGGAATTGGCTGTTTGGGGAAATGAGGATATTGATGAACTCTCCTGGATGGACAGGCCGCCTGAGCACGCACTTACACATGCCAAAGAACTTCTGTCCCGGCTCGGTGCTCTGGATGCACGGGGCAAGATAACGGAGCATGGCGAGCAGATGAGCCGTTTTGGTCTGCATCCGAGACTGGCGCACATGATGATAAGGGCCAGGGAAATGGGCCTTGCTTATGAGGCCTCTCTCCTTGCAGTCCTGATCAGTGAGAAGGATGTCTATAGGGATAGGACATTGTCTACAGACATGCGGGAGAGAGTCGGCATACTGCATGGTATCAAACAAAATGAAGGATACAAAGGCAGTGGTGTGAATCTGCAACATTGCAGGAGTCTACTGCAAAATGCCAGACGCCTTGAGGCAAAACCCAAGGAGCATATCGATATGGAGAAGATAGGGATATTGCTGGCCTTCGCCTATCCTGAGCGCATCGCCCAGATACGCGATGCCAAAAGCACCTCTTATCTGCTTGCCAATGGAAAGGGTGCTTTTATACATAAAGAGGATGCCCTGGTACGCTCGGAGTTTTTAGTCGTATCGGACTTGGACGGGCGCGCGGAGTCGGCACTGATCTATAGGGCTTGTGCGCTTTCCAGGGCACAGATCGAAGAGGATCTCAGCGATCTGACAGAAGAGAGAGAGCTTTTGCGATGGAACGCCCAGGAGCAACGGGTAGAGGCACGTAAAGTCAGGGATCTGGGTGCTATCAGGCTGCAAGAGCAGACCATGCCCATACCAAAAGACGCTGAAAGTGCGGGAGTCCTCATCGAGGCTATCCGGGAAACGGGATCAAAGGTACTGCCATGGAGCAAAAAAAGCAGTGCCTTTGTAGCGCGCGTGAATTTTGTCAATACCCATCAAAGGGATCACTTTCCCGATCTGAGTGAAGAGACTCTTCTGGCCCAACTGGATGAGTGGCTTTTGCCTTACATCAGGGAGAAGAACTCTTTTAAATCCCTGCAAGACCTGGATCTCTACGGAATCCTCTCGGCGATGCTCACATGGGAACAGATGCAGGAGCTGGAGAGACTTGCACCGGAAAAAGTGACGGTAGCCAGCGGTTCCAATATTTCTATTGATTACACGGACGCTTGCAATCCGGTATTGGCAGTGCGGCTGCAGGAGATGTTCGGCACGCAAAGAACCCCTGCGGTGCTGGATGGCAAGGTAAAACTGATGATACACCTGCTCTCTCCCGCCCACCGTCCGATGCAGATGACCCGGGATCTGGAGAGTTTTTGGAAGAACACCTATGACGAGGTGAAAAAAGAGTTACGAGGGAAGTACAAAAAGCATTATTGGCCCGATGATCCCTTGGAGGCCATTGCAACGGCTAAGACGAAGAAGAATATGGTGCGTAAATGATGATTATGTATTGTCTTTCATGGGTTTTGTCAAAAGCCAACCCCCTATCAAAATAGGAATCACCCCGATAAGTTTTCTAAGCTCAGGTACTTCTCCCAGATAGAAGTAGGCAAATATCAGCGTCAATAGGGGTACAAGGGCGACCATGGCGCTTACCTTGGTGATGGAGATGCGATGCAGGGCTTCCATCCAAAATATTTTTGAAAGACCAAAGATAAACAGACCGATGACAGCTACATAAGGCAGGGCGGTCTGCAGGTTTTCAAGAGTGAGTTCTGGCTCGAAAAGCCATGCGAGTAAAGATACGACCGGAAGGGCGAGAAGGGTCCGCACGCCCAGTACGAGTTCTGAAGAACAGAACTTTCGCGCCCTCTGGGAGTAGAGATTGGCAACGGGCGCGATGGCGGCGGCAATGAGGATGATAAGATCCCCCTGATTAAACTCCCATTTGTCGGGAAAGAGTACGATCATCGCCCCGACACCCATGAAGAAGGCACCAAAAGAGTGCACAAGGCGCATCTTCTCCTTGCCCAAGATATTAAAATAGAGATAAGAGAAAAAGAGTTGCAAGAAGATGATAACGGACATGTTTCCCGCAGTGGTATAGCGTATACCGACAAAGATCAATACAAAGAGAGTTGTGATCCAAAGGCTTGTGAGGATGAGCGGTTTATAGGCAGCTTTGTTGTTGAGCTCGGGTAAAAGTCTTTTTTTTATAATGATAAAACCAAAGAAGAACAGAGAGATCAACAGAGCAAAGGCATAGGTATGCAAGGCCCCTATCGAGGCAAGGGAGATGATAGAGAGGATAGGAAACCAGCTTTCAAAGAGTGAAACACCGATCATATAGAGTTCGCCTTCGCGTTCTTGGGTCATTGCCTTCCTTTTATCGAGCGAATTATACAGCACAAATGACGATAGGGGAATGCGGATGCCGGCCGCTACACAAATACTCAACGGATAAACTGCTATAATAGGGTAAATGGAGATGCAGATGAAGTCGTTTTTTATACTTACACTGGCCTTTGTTTTTGTGGGCTGTGAGGGTATCGGTCTAGGTGGAAATTACCCCGCTATCTATACGAAACATGTGAATGAGTGTGGTTGTGACGGGGTGATGTATATCATCGAGAATCCCAATCTACAGGCACAGAAGGTGACGCTGGTGCGTACCCGGCAGAGCGGTACTTCCCCAAAAAAAAGAAAAGAGATCATTATGATCATTCAGCCCAAGGCTGAGAAGAAACTGGGGTGTTCCGAGATCAATCTCGATATCACGGGCCGCGCACAATATTGCGATACCCAGCAAAGTTTTTATGTGAAGAAGTATAGAGACCTCAAAGTCAAAAAATAGCATTTAAACAAGGATATCTATGAAGTATGGTTTATTGTTGTCTATTCTGTTGTCTTTGAGTCTACAGGCAGTTACGCTCAAAGAGGTTATAGACAGAGCGGTGAATACAAACCCCTCTTTGGAGTCGATCTCCGAGCGTATCGAGGCGAGTGCCTCTATGAGTGAAGCCTCCGGACGTTTCGCGAATCCTGAACTCTCGTATATCCAAAACAGTCTTGATCCGAGTGAACCGATGAGCCAAAAGATACTGACCTTAAAACAGAAACTTTTCTATTTTGGAAAACGCGACGCAGAGGAGGAAGTGTCTCAGGCAGATGAGGCACTCATGCAGGAGAGACTGGCGCAGGCTAAAGTCGATCTGGTCTATGCTATCAAACAGCAGGCGTATACCATTTGGGAACTGCAAGAGCTGTATAAGAGTATTCATACCTATGTTGATCTTACCCGGCAAAACATCGAACTTTTTGAGTCCTACACATCTACAACGGATAATCAACATATGGGGATCATGTCGGCGGAGTTGACCCGCTCGGATCTTCGTATTCAAGAGAGCAAACTCAAGGCACAGATCGCCTCGGCATATACACGACTCTCTTATTTGGCGGCTTTTGAGGTCGAGGACCTACAGCTGGACTTGGCAGTGTGGGATCTTCCCGAGGATGATCGTCTCAAGGAGACACTTGAAAATAACCGGGCACTGGCAGTGAAGCAAAAAGAGGTCGATAAGCAGCATCTGCTGGTGCAGAAAGCAGCATTGAACAATTATCCTGATCTTACCCTGTTGGCAGGTTACTCCTATAGAGAGAACTTTGATGATTACTGGAGTGTAGGGGTGGGGATGAGTCTGCCCCTGTATGGCAAGGAGGATCACCTTGAAGAGGCTGCACGTAAGAAGGCACTTTCCGCCGAACATATGAAAGAGGATCTCCGGATGGATGTGAAGATGCAGTTTAAAAGCACCTATGCACAGATGAAGTCGGCCTATGAGATCTATCATATCATCGAGGATGAAGCCTTGCCGCAGATCGAGCACATGTTCGAGTTGACAAGTTCTTCCATCGCGACGGGAGGAGATCTTTTCAAGTATATCGATCTGTTGGTCAAAAAACTGAAACTGGAGCAAAAGCGTATTCGAGCGGTAGCTAATTATAGCCGTGCCGATGCGAGGATAGCTGCCCTGTCAGGAGAGGTAGAATGAAACGACAAATAATAGTAGCCTTGTTGATGGCTTTTCCATTGTTAGGGCAGGTAGAAACGGTAGAGCAGCTTTTTAGTGTGCAAACGGTCAAGGTCAGCAAACAGAAGGTGTCTGAGCGTATCAAGAACTATGGGTTTGTGATGCGTGATGAGAGCCGAATCTATGATATCTCGCCCCGTTTCGGGGGATATGTGGTGGAGCTGTACGCCGATAAGATATATAAGAGGGTAAAAAAGGGCGAAGCCCTTGTCCAAGTTTACTCTCCCGAAGTGTTCAAGGCCAAGGATGAGTATCTCAACACGTATAAATATACGAAAAAACGGCCAAGTCAGGGAATGCTTTCAAGTGCCCGTCTGAAACTTGAGCTGTTGGGGATCTCTAAAAGGGAGATCGATGCGGTCATATCCGGCGAGAAAGCACTTCCAAATACTACGATCTATGCACCTGTAGACGGATATCTCTTTATGAAGGGAATTCAAAAAGGAACGGCCTTTAATGCAAAGCAGAAGCTCTTCGAGATCGTCAATCTGGATGAGGTCTGGGTGGAAGCGAAACTCTTTGAGGAGGAGCGGGCGCGACTCTCCACAACCAAAGGGTATGAGCTGAGTTTCAAAGGGATAGACAAGACCTATCATACCAACAATGCACTTTTGTATCCAAGACTTGATCCGAAGGTAGCGACGATGACGCTGCGTCTGAGAGTGAAAAACCCTCAGCATGAGCTTTTTCCGGGAATGTATGCCAGTGTCATCTCACTCAACGATACCGCAGAACATCTGCTGCTTCCAAGTACGGCGGTGATCCGAAAGAACGGTAAGCATTATGTCTTTATGGTGGGAGACTTCAAAGGCGAATATGAACCTAGGGAAATCAGGGTAAAAGCATTGGATGCACAGCGTTATATCGTCCTTGAAGGACTTCATGTCGGGGATGAGGTGGTGAACAATGCGATGTTCATGATGGACGCGGATGCGCAGATAAATGACCTGTATTAGTATGAATAGGATTAAAGGCGTACAAGATGGTTGAGAAGTTAATAGCATTTAGTATCAAACATAGGCTCTTTGTTCTGATCACAAGTCTGTTCCTGATATTCGGCTCGTATTATGCGATGAAACACACCCCTTTGGATGCGCTTCCTGATCTCTCTCCGCCGCAAGCCATCGTACAGATCAACTGGCCGGGGCAATCTCCGGAGATCATCGAAGCTCAGGGAACATATCCTCTCGTATCACAGTTTCTTTCGATTGCCGATATTGATACGGTTCGGGGGTATTCGACCTATGAGAACGGGCTTATCTATATCATCTTTAAGGAGGGAACGGATCTTTATTGGGCACGAAGCCGTGTTTTGGAACAGCTCTCTGTCGTACAGTCCCAGTTGCCTTCATCGATGAAAGTCTCTCTAGGGCCGGATGCCTCGGGCGTAGGATGGGCATATGAGTATGCACTGAGTTCCAAGACGAAAAACCTGGCGGAACTTCGGAGTATTCAGGATTACCATTATAAATATGCACTGATGGGTGTTGACGGAGTCAGTGAAGTCGCTTCTATCGGCGGATTTATCCCGACATATCAGGTGAGTGTAAATAATGATAACCTTGTACGGTACGGCTTGAGTATCAATGATGTTGCCAAGGTTCTTCGGGCGAACAACAATGATACCGGTGGACGGATCATCATCGAGAACGGTTTTGAATGGATGGTACAGGCCAAAGGGTATGTCAAAAGTCTTGAAGAGATCCGCCGACTGGTGGTAGGTGAACAGGCGGGTATTCAGATTACCCTCGGGGATATTGGCCGTGTTGAACTGATTCCTGCTGCAAGACGGGGGGTCGCGGATCTGAACGGAGAGGGGGAGGTCGTAGGCGGGATCGTACTGCTTCGATATGGTGAAGACGTGTATGCAGCCATCAAGCGTATCAAGGAGAAGATGCAGACACTCAAGCTGGATGATGTGGACGTCACGGTCGTATATGATCGATCTGATCTGATTGAAAAAGCGATCGACACCCTGCGCGACACCCTGATAGAAGAGAGTATCATCGTTGTCTTGATCATCGGGCTGTTCTTGCTGCATATACGTTCTTCACTGATCGTATTGATCGTGCTTCCCTTGACGGTTGGCAGTACCTTTTTGTTGATGTATCTGTTTGATATCGGCTCAAATATCATGTCTCTGGGGGGTATTGCCATTGCGATCGGTACAATCGTCGATGCGAGTATTGTGATGATCGAAAATGCCCACAAGGGCATGCAGAAGTTTGAGCAAGAGGAGGGCAGAGCCCCGGAGTATCGAGAACGGTTGTCGATATTGACAAGTACCTCTCAGCGAGTCGGGCGGCCGATATTTTTTGCCCTGGCTTTGATCGTCGTTTCTTTCTTGCCTATTTTTGCACTTACGGATCAAGAAGGGCTTTTGTTCACGCCACTGGCCTTTACGAAGACCTTTGCCATGGCAGCAGGTGCACTTTTGAGTGTCACTCTGGTGCCTGCTTTGATGGTCTTTTTCATCAAGGGAAGGATACGTCCCGAGAACGCAAACCCTTTGAACCGGTTTTTTATCTGGATCTATCGTCCTATATTGGTACAGAGTCTGCGTTTCAAATATCTGGTCTTGAGTCTGGTATTGGTCTCTCTTGTATCGATGTACCCTTTGTACAAGAGTCTTTCATGGGAGTTTATGCCGATGCTTAATGAGCAGAGTCTGATGTATATGCCGGTGACACCGTATGGTATCTCCATTGATCAGTCCAAGGAATTGACACAGAAAACGGACAAGATCTTGAAATCATTTCCCGAGGTGGATAGCGTCTTTGGGAAGGGTGGAAGGGCTAACACCGCTACAGACCCTGCTCCGTTGGGAATGCTTGAGACGATCATTACGTTTAAGGATAAAGATCAATGGCGTGAGGGAATGAGCTATGAAAGACTCAAGGCCGAGATGGAGGACGCTTTGCAAATCCCGGGACTTGTAAACTCCTGGACGTATCCTATTCGGGGCCGCATCGACATGCTTCTAAGCGGGATACGTACACCTCTTGGTATCAAACTGTATGGCCAGACGACCGATGGACTCCAGAGATATGGTAAGCAGATCGAGGAGATCTTACGTAACTACGGCAAGACGCAAACAGTCTTTGCAGATCAGGCAGGTACGGGATATTACATCGATATAGAGATAGACGAGGAAGCATTGCAGCGTTATGGTCTGAAGAAAGATGCTCTTTTGGAATATACCTCGTTAGCCATCGGTGGGATGAAGGTCTCCACGATGTATAAGGGGCTTGAACGTTATCCCATTACGCTGCGTCTGGATGAACATGAACGCCAATCGATTCAGAGTATCAAGGATCTGCAGATCAAGACCAAACTAGGGTTTGTCCCCATGAGTACCTTTGCCGAGGTTTCTTATCGACAGAGTGCCTCGGTCATCAAGTCAGAGACCGCAAAACCGGTGACACTTATCTACATCACACCAAAAGAGGGTATCAGCGCTTCAGAATATAAAGAGGGCGCACAAGCCTTGATGGAAAAGATAGCCTTTGAACCGGGATATCATATCGAGTGGGCAGGACAGAGTGAATATCTCGAAGCAGCAATGGCCAAGATTATTTGGATCATTCCTCTTGTTTTGATAAGCATTCTGGTACTTATCTATCTTGCACTCAAGGAGACTGTCCCGACATTGATTGTCTTTTGTACACTTCCTTTTGCGCTTCTTGGGGGTGTGATCTATGTCTATTTGCTTGATTTTTCCATGAGTGTTGCTGTTATCGTAGGATTTTTAGCACTGTTAGGCGTTGCTGCAGAGACGGCGATTGTCATGATTGTCTATTTACAAGAGGCACTCAAAGAGGCAAAGCAGATACATGGGGATGGGTTGACGTTAAAAATACTGAACGATGCGGTGTATGAGGGGGCGGTCAAGAGGGTTCGGCCAAAACTGATGACGGTCTTTTCTATTCTGGCAGGTTTGACGCCGATCATGTATATCAGCGGTGTCGGTTCAGAAGTGATGCAGCGTATCGCCGCACCGATGTTGGGAGGAGTGATCAGTTCGGCAATCCTAAGCCTGGTTATCATTCCGGTACTATTTGAATTATATGCGCGTAGGGAGGTGGAGCAATGATCAAAGGATATGCAGTGATCATCATGAGTCTCATTGTTTTGGGAGGATGTGGCGATAAAGATCAAGATCGCGGGCAAAAGGGCGCCTCAGATATGAAGTGCGGGGCAGGCAAATGCGGTGCGAATATGTTTGACGGTAATACGGCTTTGGCAAATAAAAAGAAGAACATCCTTTCTCAGATGCGCCAGGATGATCCCAGAAGAGAGTGTGTCCTTAAAGCTGAGACCACGAAAGCTGTATATAACTGTGTGCGCGACCCGAGGACAGGAAAGCTTTCTACCAAGTGTGGCACCGATACCAAAGAACCAGTCATGAAATGCGGAGAGGGAAAATGCGGGAGTTCGGAATAAACTAAATATATTTTTTTACAATTCTTTTTCATTTTTTAAGCTACAATAGGCCCATGACTAAGATAAGAACAGATTATATATTTGTAATATTGTTATACGCATCCTCGCTTATCGCAGACCCCCTTGAGAAGGTGTCCCTGCAATTAAACTGGCTGGACCAGTTCCAGTTTGCAGGCTATTATGTGGCTAAGGAAAAAGGCTTTTATGAAGAGGCGGGACTCGATGTCGATATCAAAAAATTTCAAGTCGGAATCGATCCTTTAGAGGATATACTAAAGGAAAAGGCGACCTATGGAATCGGGCGTTCATCCCTGTTTGTGGAAAAAGGAAAGGGTAAGGAGGTCGTCCTTCTAGCAGCTATCTTGCAGTCTTCCCCTTCCGTATTGTTAGCGCGTAAAGATTCGGGTATACAGAGTGTGTCGGATTTTCGCGGTAGATCAGTCATGATGACAGGTTCCGTCGAAGCTGAGGTCGCTATTCGGGCGATGATGAACAAGGCAGGTATTTCTTTGGAGGAGATGACGGTCCTCAATCACAGCTCTGATTTGAATGACCTGATCACAGGCAAGACGGATCTTATGGCTTCCTATCTCTCAAATGAACCGTATCAATTGAATAACAAAGGAATAGATTATATTATCTTCGATCCAAAAGAACATGGGTTTGATTTTTACGGAGACATCCTTTTTACCTGTCAATATGAGCTTACGCATCATAAAGGACGGGCACGAAACTTTACGCAGGCCTCTTTACGGGGATGGAAGTACGCTTTTGATCATATTGAAGAGACGGCAAGGCTTATCTATGAGAAATATAACGGGCAGCAGAAGTCCCTGGATGCCTATATCTATGAGGGCAGGACGCTTAAGAAACTTGCCTATTACAAACATGCCAAGCTGGGTGAGCTGGAAGAGCACAAGCTAACAGGACTTTATAACGTATATAATGTGATGGGACTGATCAAAAATGAGATAGATATCGATACGTTCTATCTTAAACCTGAAGAACTAAATACTCCAAGTTTTACAAAAGGTCAGCGTGGATATCTTGAGGAAAAAGAAGAGATTAATGTGTGTACTTTTTCGAACTTCATGCCTTTGCATGGCGTCGAGGGAGATAAGGATACAGGAATTGTCTCCGATTATTTAAAGATTATCAGTGAAAAGACCGGTCTGAGACTGAATGTTCTCGGACATGAGAGCATGCATGAGATCATGGGTCGCTTTCAAAGGGGTGAGTGTGATCTGATACCCTTGATACGGGAGAACAGTGACAGACAAAAGTTGATGAGGTTCACACAGCCTTATGCAAAAGGCGCTTTGGTCATAGCAACAAAAAAAGAGCAAAGCTTCATTGCCGATCTTGCTGATCTTGAAGGAAAAACAGTCGGTATCCAATCGGGTACAGTGGCAGCGGAGGAATTACGGGCCATGGATCTGGGAATTGAGCTTATTGAGTTTACGACGAAAGAAGAGGGGCTTGAAGCGGTCGATAAGGGTGAAATATACGGGTTTTTTGGAGATCTGTTCTCCACGAGTTATGCGGTCCAGAACGATTATGTCGAAAGTATGAAGATCTCGGGACGTTTTGGCGCAGACATGAAGGCGTATATGGCTGTAAGAAAAGATGATGTGCTTTTGGCAGGGATCATCGATAAGGTGCTCAATTCAATTAGCGAAGAGCAAAAACGTATGATTAAGCAGCGTTGGCTGAGTGTCGAGTACGAAGAGATCGTCGATTATAAGCTCATGAATGAGATCATCGCTCTTTTTTTCATTATTTCAATCTTCTTTATCTATCGTTATCGTGTCCTGAGTAAGCATAATGAGGAGCTTACCCGGCTTTCAATCCTTGATGCTCTCACAAAACTGTATAATCGACGCCATCTGGATAAGAGCCTTGCAAGTGTTTTGGAGCTTGCCAAACGTTATGAGACGCCTTTTTCGATCATACTGCTGGATATCGATGACTTTAAAGAGATTAATGATACTTTTGGACACAATGAAGGCGATAAGGTACTGATATCGATATCAAAGGTGCTTAAACAGCACTCAAGGGAAAATGATGTTGTCGGACGATGGGGAGGTGAAGAGTTCCTGATCATCTGTCCGCATACGAAGATGGAAGGGGCAAGGCATTTGGCAGAATTACTCTGTTCCATGATAGATAAAGAATTACACGCTGGCGATATCAATGTCACGGCAAGTTTCGGTGTGGCCGAGTATGCACAGGAACCGAGTGTATATAAGCTGATTACACGTGCTGATGACGCCTTGTATAAGGCCAAAGGGAGTGGCAAAAACAGAGTTGTCGCTGCTGATTAGATTTTTCTTTTATTGACAATATGTTTTATCTGGATGGTTCGGATAATAGGCTTGTGCTATAATTGCGAAAAAACAAGGCTTGGGGTATGAAATTTTATCGACATTTTATTCTTGCCCTTATCGTCGTTGGAACACTCTTATCGAGTTTTCACCAACATAGCGATGGACATGTCAGTGATGAGTGTCAGGTCTGTATTATCCAGCATAATCTGAGCAGTGCTGATATAGCTCATCCCTTTGTACTTGAAGCAATCGAATGTTGTTTCACTGCACCGCAATATGTACAAGAAACGTATGTTTCTAAGGTATTCAAATACACGCTTTCCCGTGCCCCTCCCTCTTTTTCCTAAAACCAGATAACACACTTTATTATATTTTTTAGGAAACAAGATGAAACAATCTATTTATATAGCACTATGTGCGAGTACCCTTAGTTATGCGCAGGCACCTGCCATCAAACCTATTGAACAACGAAGTTTTGCTCAATCCCAGTTTATCCCTGATATCTCTTTGATCATGGATGCGTCCTATGTCAGTCGGAATAAAGACCAAGACGAATTAGAAGGCCTGAGCATTCCGGGAATCAGCGAGGATGTCTTCTCCCAAGGTGATGACGGTCATGGTCATGCCCATTCGGCATATAGCTCGGATAACGGCTTTAATTTTAACTATGCCGAATTGATCTTGTCTGCCAATGTGGACCCAAGCTTCTCCCTGGATGCTGTTTTACATTTCGAAGAAGACACGGTGGGTGTAGAAGAGGCCTATTTCACCAATACAACCATGGCAGACGGACTGCGTCTACGCGGTGGGAAGTTTTTGAGTGATTTTGGACGCCTGAATAAGCAGCACCCGCACTTTTGGGATTTTAATGAGGCTCCTTTGGTCTATGAGGGCTTTTTGGGATATGACCATCTGAATGAGGTAGGGGTCCAGCTTCAGTATACCTTGCCTCTTGACGAGTATGTGATGATCGGCTTGGAGCTTCTTCAGGGAGATAATGCGAAGACCTTTGGAAATGACACCATCACACTACAGGATGACAACAATGTCTCCACAGAGATAAAAGGTGCAGATGCTCCGTCAATGGCAGTGGGATACCTGAAGACCTCATTTGACATCGGTGATATGACGGTCATGCCGGGTGTCTCCTATGTGTATGGGAAGAGCCGGCTTTATCATGACCACGGAGGACATGAAGTCGCCTTTGATGGTTCAAGTGAGCTGTATAACGTCGAATTGACGATCAAACACTATTTTGATTCCTATAGCTTTCTCGCATGGCAAACTGAGTGGATGTATCTTGAGAAGAGTGGAGACGAGTATCATATAGAAGGTGCCAACCCGGTAGAAGTGTTTGCACAAAAGATCAAGCAAGAAGGCTATTATTCACAGTTGGTCTATGCACATAACAGTAATCTACGCTTTGGAGCGCGTTATGAGAGTATTTATAAGAACGAGTACGCATTTTTAGAAGAGGCCTTACCTTCGGATCGATATAAGCGTTATACCCTCATGGGAGAGTACCATTTCAGTGAGTTCAGCCGACTTCGTCTGGAATACATCCATAATAATGCTTTGTACAAGGAGACGGCAAATGGCTTTGCATCGGAGGATGTTGATTCAGTGCTTTTATCTATCAACCTGTCTATCGGTGCTCATGGTGCCCATGATTTTTAAGAAAAAAGGATGCGTATGAAGCGTATTATCGTTACATTGTGTCTGCCGTATCTTCTTTGGGCTAAGCTGAACGTCTGTGTCTCTTACCCCTATATAGGCGCTCTGACGGAAGAGATCTCTCAAAACAGAGTCGATATTACTGTTCTGGCAAAGGGAAACTGGGACCCGCATTTTGTGGTTCCCCGACCCTCGTTGATCGCAAAACTCCGTCGGGGAGACGCCTTGATCATCAACGGGGCACAGTTGGAGATCGGATGGCTTCCGCCACTGATAAGACGGGCGGCAAATACAAAGATCAGTCCCAATGCACAGAGTTTTTTAAATCTTTCCCACCAGTTGGAACTGATTCAAAAGCCTCAGTCTGTGGATCGTTCTTTGGGAGATGTCCATCCCGATGGAAACCCACATTTCCACTTGGATCCGTACAATATGATTGTTTTGGCACAAAGTATTGCAGGTTTTTTGAGTCGTTTGGACCCGGACAATGCACAGATGTTTGAACAAAACCTTCATACTTTTGAGACAAAATGGAGTGAGCATATAAAGCGGTGGGAAGCTCGGATGGCCGATAAAAAGGGGATGAAGGTAATTCAGTTCCATGATAACCTTGCCTATTTCAATAAGGCGTTCGGGATTACAAGCATTGCCACGATTGAGCCGCTTCCCGGAATACCGCCTTCATCACGGCACACATTGAGACTTATGCAGATCATCCGGGAGCAGAAGCCTTCATACATTTTGCATGATGTTTACCACGCGAGTTCGACGGCAGAGTATTTAGTGGACAAGACAGATATCAAGCTGGTGTTGATGCCCCATGATATCGGTGCTTTGGAGTCGGTAGAGAGTCTGGTAGGGCTTTTTGATTATATGACTGAGGCGGTGCATGATGATTGATATCTTTTTACCGCCTATCTTTTTGGTGATCGTCCTGGTCATGATCCATGCCTGGTTTGGAAAGGGCGTACTTGAAAGAGGTGTGATCTTTACGGACCTGGCGATCTCACAGTTTGCTGCCCTGGGTTCCGCCGTAAGCTTGGGATATCTGCATTCGGAATATATCTATGTGCTAACGTTGGGCTTTGCCCTTTTAAGTGCTTTGCTGATCTCTTTAGCTTCCTATCGCAATGTACAGCTGGAAGCTTTCATCGGTATTCTATATGTATTGGGAGCAAGCGGTATTATGATGGTTTTAGCTGATTCAGCAGAAGGCATGGAGCATTTTAAAGCACTGCTGGCAACGGATATCCTATTCACTCCTTTGGAAGATATTGGATACAGTACAGGGATATACCTGGTATTGGCACTCATCATTTGGAAAGTCTATCCAAGGCTTGAGGGTTTCAGTAAAGATCTGCTGTTTTTTGTCATGTTGGCGATCACTGTGACCTCTTCTGTCCAGTTGGCCGGGGTTCTGGTCGTTTTTGTACTCTTAGTCGCACCAATTTTGCTTGCAAGTATGCAAGATAAGATGGGCCGGTTAGGTTTCGCATATCTGTATGGATGGATATTCTCTTTGATCGCTATTTTTATCTCCTACTCTTATGATCTTCCTACGGGATATACGATAGTCTTCGTTGGAGCATTGACAACACTTGTCGGTGTATTAGGGCTTAGTCAAAAGGAGACGGTCCTAAAATAGCCATTTAGAATGTATCGATAAGCTTTTTTTTGGATAGAGGAATGTATAATAGGTGAAATTTCTAATGAGGTTGTAGCATGTCTGAACTCCTGTCTATCAAAAAAGCTGTTTTTATAAAAGAGATGAATGAGCATTTTGAAGTAGATCAGAATATTACCAGTGTAGATGTTTTTGATACTTTTGTGAAGGCTCTTTCCAAGGATACGAATGTTTTGAGCGAGGAAAAGCTTAAAGGACTTGTTTTTAGACAGTTCAAGGGTTACGGTGACTTTGATAAGACCATGCAGGATGTGGCACAGAGTGTTTCGGATATCAAGCAGAGTACAGAAGATGCAATGACGGCTATCGATAATAATGATGCAGGCGGTTTAAAGAGTGCCTACAACCAGCTTAAGAGTTATGAAGCACGCATTCAAGAGTTGGAAAAAGATATCTATACCGATGATGTCACAGGGATCTATAACCGCAAGTTTTTGATGAATCAGGAGTTGGATCCAGAGGGTTGTTTTAAAACCGATGGAGTCCTTCTGCACATCACAGTCAATAACTTTTCTCAGCTCAATCATGAACACGGACATGAGGCGGGTGACACAGTGTTGAAGTTCGTCAGTAAAGTGTTTCAGAACAGCCTTAAGAACATGGGCATACATCTTGTCCGTTACATGGGAGTACAGTTTGTCGCAGTTGCGAAGGATAGAGTGGCGGTTAAAGCAAGTAAGATCTGTATGGACGGCGTGGATACGATCATGAAGAAGACATTCAAAACCCATGAGGGTGAAGTGCTGCATATCGATATGCAGTTTGTGGAAGTAGCCTTTAAAAAAGGTCAATCCTTCCAAGAGGTTCATGAGACGATCTAGAGATCTATCTCTCTAGACCAAAAACTTATTTCAGATATTTTTCCAGATCTTTGATGACAGCACCCGGAACGGTCATGATCGTAGCAAATCCCATAAGATCAAGAAGAGGATAGGAGATCGCGATATAATAATCGGCTCTCATCGCCGTCGCTTTTGCTACAACACTTTCTTTGCCGTCTTTTTTCACCGTATGATTCTCTATCAATACCATCCAAGGAAGCAGTCCGGCATTTTGTACACCGATCTTGTCCGGAAATTTCATCGTACGCTTACCAAGGTTAACACCATACAGGACACGGTCTTTGTCAAGTTCGAGTTTGAAGATCAGGTTCTTTTTCGCTTTTTTCTCAAGTTTTGCTTGAAGCTCAGCAAGATTTCCCTCATTGATCTCGATGACGTCCTGGTAATAAGGTCTTGAGATCATGAACTGATAATTTGGCAGTGCATCGAATTCCCATTTGTCAGCAGATGGTGTTAGCTGAGGGAAGGCTTTGTTAAGTGCATCCAAGAGAGGAACTTCATCATTGAGTTTGTAGTCATCCTGTAAGAAAGCACGGACAAAATAACGAGGGTTTGTGATACGTACTTCTTTTCCTTCGGTATTGACAAGTGCACGCATTGAACCGGCTAAGAAACCGCGTCCAGGCTTGTTTGCAAGTGCTTTTAGATGGGGGTGGGTAAAGACAATCGTATCCATCTTCGCCTTGGTCACCTTTGATACTGAGACAATCTCAAAACCTTGTGAAGTCAATGCCGCTTTTACCTCTTCAGTACTCGCAAGTGGAGCAATTACGTAGGTGCTGACCTCTTTTGGTCCCGTATACCCGGCAACTACTTCTTTTGTTGAACAGCCACTGAAAACAAGTGTCATAAGCGTCAGTATTGATAGAACTATCTTATACATTCCAATCCTTTTTTATTTTATTATAGGATAATTATGCGATTTTTATGTTAAAGAATTGTTATGAAAAAAAATTATAATTCGGATGTGTTACACTTTCTATTAAATCAATATATCTTGATATATTAAAGTAATTTGGTTACTATGTCACAAAGTATTCAAGGAGAGTAGATGAAACGACTACATATTCATATTGCGGTGAAGGATCTTGAGGAGAGTAAACGGTTTTATAGTGCCCTTTTCGGTATGGAACCGACCAAGGAAAAAGAGGATTATGTGCAGTGGCTCGTTGATGATCCTGCGGTCAATATGGCGATCTCTTCCGGACGTGACAAAATCGGGTTGAATCATCTTGGACTCCAGGTGGATAGTGATGAAGCTCTGGTTGAGGTGGAACAGCGTCTATTGGATGCGAAAGTCAGTGGACAGAAGCAGGAAGAAGCACAGTGTTGTTACGCGACATCCAAAAAGTATTGGGTACAGGATCCGCAAAACATCATCTGGGAAAACTATCATACGATGGAGCAGATTGAGTACTTTGGCGGAGATGAGTTTACCGGAGGAAGTGGGTGTTGTGAACCAAGTTTCTCTGCCAATGGCAAGTGGTCCACAGGTTCGTGTTGATATGGATATCTTTCTGAATACGGTAGCCGCGTTGAATGACGAGACACGGATACTGATCCTTCGTTTTTTGGACGAACACGGGGCCTTATGCGTGTGCGATCTGCAGTCGTCTTTGGACATGATCCAATCACGTCTTTCACGGCATCTGAAGATATTGAAAGAGGGTGGTTTCCTTAGGGTAGATAGAAGGGGGACATGGGCCTATTATAGCATCCGTACCCCTTTGGATAAGTTTCGTCTCAATGCAATTGAAGAGATCCGGCATTTACAGATCGATCTGCCTGCATTGAAAAAAATAGAAAAAGAGGGGTGTATCCTATGAAAAAAGTATTGATCTTATGTACGGGAAACTCCTGTCGCTCGATTATTGCAGAAGCACTGATCAATGCCAAACTGGATCGATGTATAGAGGCCTATAGTTCGGGAGTGAAAGCAAGTGGACGTGTAAATCCTCATGCCAAAGAGCTGCTACAAGAGCATGATATGTGGAGAGATGAATACCATTCCAAGGTTATCGAAAGTGTGATGGACATTGATTTTGATCTGATCGTCACGGTATGTTCACATGCCGAAGAGACGTGTCCAAGTTTTCCAAAGCCTGTAAAAACGATTCATATCGGGTTTGAAGATCCCGATGGTAAAGGGCCTGAAGCCTTTGTACAGACAATGTTTGAGATCGAGACTCAGCTTCTACCTGTAATAGAGAAGGAGTTGTGCGAATGATAATCGCTTTTGGTGTTTTTCTTTTAACATTGATCTTTGTGATCTGGCAGCCTAAGGGTCTACAGATCGGTACGACAGCCGTCATCGGGGCATCTCTTGCTTTATTTACGGGGGTTGTCTCCTTGGAGGATGTCTGGACCGTCACAGGTATAGTGTGGGATGCGACACTCGCATTTATCGGGATAATCATCCTCTCCATGGTTCTGGATCAGATCGGTTATTTTGAGTGGGCGGCACTGAAGATGGCACGCTTGTCAAAGGGAAATGGACACCTCATGTTTGTCTATATCCTGTTATTAGGAGCCTTGGTCGCTGCTTTTTTTGCCAATGATGGTGCTGCATTGATTTTGACGCCTATCCTTCTGGCAAAGATGAAGCATCTTAAGATGAACCCTGTCGCTGTTTTTGCCTTTTTGATGGCGGGTGGCTTTATCGGCGATTCGGCCTCTAATCCTTTAGTGATCTCAAATCTTACCAATATCGTCACGGCCGGCTATTTCGGTATAGGGTTCTGGGAGTATGCGAAGGAGATGTTCTTACCCAATCTTTTGAGCATTGCAGCCTCTATTCTTGTTTTGTGGGTCTATTTTCGAAAGGATATTCCGGCACATATCAATGTGGATGAACTTGCAACTCCCGAATCTGTAATCAAGCATGAGATGATGTTCAAATTGTCATGGTACTTTTTAGCATTATTGATGATCGGTTATTTTCTTGGAGATTATTATCAGTTGCCTGTTTCACTCTTTGCCTTGGGAGGAGCTTTGATCTTCCTAGGTATCGCTACCTATTATAAGGCGACCAAACCGCTTATGACGATCAGGACAGCACCTTGGCAGGTCGTATGGTTTAGTATCGGTTTGTATGTCGTTGTTTATGGTCTTAAAAATGCAGGTATGACCTCATACCTGGCGGTAGTGATCGAAGCGATGAATAATTTTGACCGTACGGCGGGGATAATCGGGACAGGATTCTTGGCTGCCTTGCTGAGTTCGGTCATGAACAATATGCCAACGATCATGATCATGGATATCGCTATTGAACAGACAGCCTATATGGAGCTTGCTTATGCGAATATAATTGGCTGTAACCTTGGACCAAAGATGACACCCATAGGTTCTTTGGCAACCTTGTTATGGCTTCACGTGTTGGCACAAAAGGGTGTCAAGATCGGCTGGGGTGAATATATGAAAGTGGGGTTGATAATCACCCCTGTAGTACTCTTCGTTGCTTTAATCGGATTACTATAACTGTATCTGATAATTGATATAAAATGCAACGATTTTGTAACACATTTTCTGTAAAATGGTACATATTAAAAAACTAGGAGATTTTATGATTAGTGAAAGACTACAACGTGTGATGATGGGAATTATGTTAATGATAATCTTATATTTATACAATACGCAAGAAATGGCATTAGCCAACTATCTAATGGGCTTCATGATCGGCATGATTTCAATATGGGCTGTTTTTGACTTTTGTCCTTCATTATGGACGTTTAAAAAGGTCTTTAAAGAAGAGTGTAAGAAGTGCTAAGCATTTAAGCACATTATTCCTTCTTTCCTCAGAAAGCCTTTAGGCTTTCTCTTCCATTATTTTTTTCACCATACACATATTAGATCACGATAGGAATATCACGGTTTTGCTTCTGTTTAGCATTTTGACGGCTTATATATGAATATATTTACTACATATTGATTACAAATATATGACAAATATTACATACTGTAATCAAAATGTAACCAAGTTTCTCTATCATTCCGCCAATAAAATATTAAGGCAGTAAAAATGAAAAAGATTGTAGCATCACTAGCTGTACTAGCGACAGTGGCAATGGCCGTGGACATTGACCACCCACACGACAGGATAGAAGAAAAGAAAGAGACAAGCAAAGAAGAGTTACAAAAGAACATTGAACATACGGAAGCTGAGTTGGCTAAGATGAAAGCCGAGCTAGCTGCTCAGAAGGAAGAAACTCTCTTCGACAGGTTTCATTTCAAAGGTGACTTAAGACTACGATATGAGAGCATCGAAAGAGAAGATACGCCTGATGCGGATAATGACTATAGAAATAGATACCGTTTAAGATTGGGTGCAGTGGCTGACCTTACAGATAACCTGAATTTTGAATTTGGTATGCGATCGGGGTTTGCAAACCCGACTTCAGGAAACCAGACATTCTATACTGATGAAAATCTGAATGACTATTTTTTCCAGTCTCTTAGAGTCAATGTGTTAGGTTTGACATACAAGACAGATAACTCTACGTACAAAGTAGGTAGACAACCGTATATGATGTACAGACCTATCAAATCTCAACTTGTATGGGATAATGATATCTCATTAAACGGGGCGAATTATCAGTATGAAGATGATGCACATATCATCACTTTGGGTGCGAACCAACCGACTTTGGAGGAAAAAGCTTCGGATGATGCAGATCATGTTGAGCTTTATATAGCACAATATGTACATAAAACAAAACTAGAGAGTACCAAACTTAATCTGGGTACGGGTATATATTATTATGACGGGCTCAAGGGAAATATACCTCTTTTTGGTTCAAGAAAAGGAAATACTTTGGGCGCAAACGGTTTGTATGAAAATGATTATCATATGGTAGAAGGGTTTGGTGAACTTCAGTTTAAAAAAGTATTTGGTCAACCGTTTAAAGTTGCAGCGGGCGTTGTGTATAACCTTGGTGCAAACGAAAATAACTTTGGATATGATCTGGCTTTTCAAATAGGTAAGGCTAAAAAGGTAAATGATTGGCAGGTAAAATACTCCTATACTGATCTTCAAGAAGATGCGACTTACGGAGCATATTCTGATTCTGATAACTTCGGTGGCGGTACCGCTTCTAAAGGGCATGCAATCAGAGCAAAATACAAATTTGGTAAGAAGACATACCTTGCGGGTAACTGGTTCTTCAATAAGTTGTATGAGAGTAACAGTAAAACAAGCGGAATGGAACCGGAATACAATCGTGTACAGCTGGACGTCATTTTAAAGTTCTAGTCTTAGGGGCAATCTGCATCTAATTTAGCAGTATATTTAGTAATAGAATCTATTCCGTTCCTCTTCCCCTTCTGTAGGGGGAACCCCACTCTTAAGCGTTTAAAATATCATATTTTTCTTATGTTATAATTCTCCAATACATGAAGGCGGGTTATGTCGGAGAGTACACTTTATTGGATATTAGGTATTTTAACTTTAGTGTTGATTCCTTTGTTACTATCATACTGGTATCTTCCGGATGAAGAGGAGAAGAAGCTTGCCGTTCAATCGTCACAGGCTCCGCAGGAAGAAGAGGTATTCGAAGGTTCCATGAGTTTTGAGAGGATTGCGCGTATCTTTGCGCAAAGCTCTAGTTCAAAGGCAGAGTTAAAGGAGGCGATAGAGCAGTTGGTCCGCCATCACGGAAAGATTCATGCCAAGTTGGGCGACCTTCCCCATCCCGATTTTAAACGATATATGACTTTGGTCATTGATCTATCCAAGAATCCTACGGCGGATAAGGACCTTATTCTCGCCCTTGATCAAAAGTTAAAAGCCAAGAACCCGAAGTATGTATTAGAGATTGATGAGGCCGTTAACAAAGGTTTGGCAGGACGGGGATTTTAAAAGAAAAGATCATCCAGATCTTTATCCTCTCCATTCGAAGCTCCTGAAAGCATGCTCTCGGTTTGCAAACAGTCACTGATGATGGAACTGTCAAGAAAGTGGATGTCTGCAGCTGATTGTGCGACTAAGACCTCTTGTCGCCATTTTTGTAAGGAGTCCGCTATACCGAATAAAAAGGCTTTCATCTCCTT
>JBFEXS010000004.1:0-42004 GCA_041562555.1 Sulfurimonadaceae bacterium | reverse complement strand
CTGTTTGTACATGAAGAGCCAACCAACGATCATGATAATTGCCATCATGATCATGGACATCACCATCGTGACATTGAGTGTCGCTGCTTCATAGAAGAGTAAGGCATTTTCCCCATAGATGAAATGTTCTACTGCCAAACCTATGAATTCATAGGTAAAGAGGATGATAATAAAGGAGCTTATCAATGCCAAAATGACTTTAAGGGACTCTGATTTGGAGACTTTAAAGAAAGAGAGGAACAGCTGTGTCCCTGTAAGCCAACCAAAGGCCAAAATGACGATCGCAGCATTGAAATGAAAGAACTCTTCCGAGAGTACCATTTTGACACCGATGAAGATAATGATCGGAAGAACGGTAAAGAACGCGATAATGTTAAACATGCGTCGGCTGCTGTATTTTGTTTTCTCTTCCCAAAAAAGCTCGTATGAAAGGCGTTTTGGAATATTAGGATCGTGTCGTGCAAACTTGATGAGACCTCCTGACTCGAGAAACAAAGAGGCCTTGAAAATACCGTGGACCATAAGGTGGTAGATCGCCAAAGAGAAAGCCCCGAGTCCGACTTCCATGATCATATATCCCATCTGTCCAACAGTCGAGTAACCCAATGAGCGTTTGATATCGGATACAACGAGCATCAATAAAGATGCAAAAATTGCGGTAATAAGACCTACGACAAAGGCGATGTTCAGTACGGCAGGCGCCAGAATGAGGAGGTAGGCAAGTTTGTTGAGAAGAATACCTCCTACGTTAACAACACCGGCATGCATCAAGGCAGATACGGGGGTCGGTGCTTCTGAAGTATAGGGAAGCCAAACATGGAAAGGTACGATAGCCGATTTCATCATCGCTGCGACGAGGAAAAGCAATCCGACTACAAAAACCATCGGATTGTCAATAGGATTTTGGGACATTTCCAGCCATTTTTGGCTGAGTTCAGCAAGGTCAAAACTTCCGAAGGTCTTATAGGTAAGGATAACCGCAAGGATAAAGACAAGGTCTGCCGTCTTGTGGATGATCATTGTCCATCGCGCGTTGGTAACTGCTGTCTTTGAGCCAACATTGAAAGATACCAGCAGATATAAGAAGATACTCATAAGCTGCCAGGCCAGAGCAAGGACAATGAGGTTGTTACTCATTACCAGTAGATAGATGGAGGTGAAGATAAAGTTTAATAGAATAAAGAAACGTTTGTATCCTGCTTCATCCCACATGTATTTAGAAGCATATTTACGGATAACGAGACCCAAGATCGCGACGTAAGGAACAAGTATGGCAGACAACTCGTTATAGATGAGCAATCCACCAAAACCGATGATTGCAGTGTCATTACTAATGACATAATATGTTCCGTACAATCCGAGCAGTGCGATCATACTTGAAAGCATGATGCTTACTTTTGGTATAGACTCTTTTGATTTGATAAAAACCAGAAAGAAGACTATGATAATGGGGATAAACGGAATGGATAATATGATTTTTTCCACTGAAACTCCTGTAAATCTTTGCATTACTATCGCTATTTATTTAGGCTCTTTGACGTAGGTAGACACCCTTGATGTAAAGTGTGTACAGACGGAGCATATATTGAATATCAGCGAAATAGTATCAAAGTCACCTGTTAAAATCTTTGCAATTATAGGTTTCTAGTTTAAAAAAACGGTTTATTTAAAAACAAACTTTTTTCCTAGATATAACTTTAAGTATTCCCTTTTTTTGCAATTTAAAGAATGATAATAGCAGTTTTATGGTTTTAAGGAGTGTAAAACGACAAAGAGAAAGCACAGGGTGTTGTCAGTGGTAACAGTATTGATGAAAAACAGTCCGATTTGACAGTGAAACATGTTTTTTGGAACTGTTTTTCCCATTTAAGGAAAGTCATCTGCAAACTATTGAGGTATTTCTAAAATAAAGAAGAAAGAGTGTTCGTTGAAGTTATATATAAAAGTTCATAGGTTAGGATGTGTTAACTGTTTTAAATAATTAGGACTGTGTTTTGCACATATTAAAGAATGCTATTTAACATATATGGTATACTTTCCAATAATTATATGTAACGATTTATCAAGGGGGGTCTTGTGATACGACATATTGCACTTGTGTTGATTAGTGCTACTATCCTAACTGCGGAATGTGAACCTCAAAGTGATTTCGATGCCACGAAGATGGAGGCATTGTCTTTGTATGATAGTGCGGAAACCTTATATGACGAACGTAACTTTGCTCAGGCTTACGATAATCTTACTCAAAGTTATTCACTCTATAAGGAAGAAGAAACTACACTGAGCATTGGCTACAACTGTATTAAACTGGTTCCTGGTCCTTATGCACCTAAGCGTACCCGTTATGCGACACAAAAGGAACATGACTTTGATCGTATAGCGCTGGGAAATAAGATCAAAGCGTATTTGGCACCAAAGCCTCTGGTAGTGATTCAGTTTGTTGAGAATTCCAGTACGATTATCCCTGTCATCAAGCGAAAAGAGAACTTTCAAACCCGTGCAACGGTTGTGAATGTTCCCCGTACGAATCGAGGCCAGATAGATAATCAGCTGACGTTGGAGAACTTCTCTGTAGAGATCAATGGACAGAGTGTGAACTATTCTTCTGATATAAAATCTGGCCAGCAGGAGACGAAAAGCTTTGCTGGCGGGTTGTCTTATAAAGGCATTACGGTCGATTCCCATGAACGATATGGGTATAAAACTTTTACAAAGGATTGGTAGATGAGATTTCTTTTAGTGTGTGTTCTCCTGGTATGGAGTAATCTGCTTGCATTAGGCTTGAATGATAAGAGTGATTTGAAATATCTTATTACGATAAACGATGAGAACCGCGGCGTTTTGTATATGAACCTGCGAGAAGAGGGAACGTCTGTGAAATACCACGGTATTTCCAAAAATGACAAGATCCTGTTTTATGCGGACAACAAGAACTATACATTGAAAAAGGTGCTTGGTCTGACGACTTTGGATGATCTTAAAGTCGACGGTTTTGATAACAGCTTTATATATGACCTGGCACAGGCAAGTGCTGATATGGTGGAAGAATCAGGGCTTTCTGCGGTTGACATGCAAAACAGTATTATCATCCTTGACGATAAAGAAGGATTGCCTTCATATACTTTGGAAAAATATGCTGTTCATACGATGGATAGTCTGATACAGACACTATTTATAGACAAGTCGCTTCTAACACAGACCTTTTACCTTTTTGAACCTCAAAGTAATGTCTTATTAAAGGTTGCATTCGCAAAAGATGCCAAGCAGAAATTTTCCCTTGGTGATATGAAGTGTGAGAGCGATGTATATGCACTTTCACTGGTAGGGAAAAACAAAACCCTGGTAAATATTTATATGGGTAAAGTCCCTTATCGTATCGAGGCTAACAGCAAGAAATGGCGTTTTGACCTGATAGGTGCAGGACAGCCGAGACAGATCGTACTGAATAAATCCGAGCAGATCATTAAACTGCTAAAATCCGAGATCCAAAAAGACTTTAAGGGTAAATACTCTTTCAAAAAGCTTGATGTGGATTATGATAGATCACGCTTCGCGTATACGACACATTTTCAACTCTCCAGTGAGATGGATGAGGATGAGGTCAAGAAACACCTTCCAACGTACATTGAAAACTACCGTGGCGGCGCTCCCAAAATGGGACCTAAAGATAAGGTCTTCGCGTATAAGGTGAAGTACAAAGATGCACTAAAGGCTTATGAGAAGAAGTATGATGTAGATATCGAGGATGGGAAGTTCTACTGGAAAAAAGGAAAGATCAAACCTTCGATCAAAAAAATAAAAGAGTTCGCGGCTAAAAAAATGGGGTGTTCTGCACAGACGAAAGAAAATGATGAGGTCTTATGTAAGGACAAAGATGGAAAAGCAAAGGAGAAAGAGTTTGATGTAGAAGATATGATCGTTGAGTATATCAAGTCAAACAATCCGGAGTATGATCCTAAGGAGATAGACCTTGATGACACCAAAAAGACAGTCTATGTCGTAAAAGTACGTAAAAAAATGACGTTGAAATCATCTGATATAGAAAGAGCAGCCCGCGCTGTGTTCAAAAAGAAATATGAGAAGCTGAACTTTAGCCGTTTCCCACTCTCAAGAGATGAAGATGAAAACTATGTAATCAAGATCTCCAAGGTGGATGTGGCGAACAAAGCGTGTTTGACCCAGTTCAAACATCGACGTCTCAATGGAAAGAAAACGACTCCGTCGTATCATGCAGACGATGAAAAGTGTTATTTACAGGTCCAAGAAGGGATCTCCAGTGATAAAGCGGAGTCCATGTTCAAAACACACCTTGAACGTAAATATCCTGATCTTAAATGGATCGATTCACATATGACAAGTGATGGAGCGGATAGAGTGAAATTTCTTTATTTGGATTTAGAATCGTATAAAGGACAATTAAATGAGTGCCATGAATAGAAGCTTATTGATCCTTTGTGTCTTTATTTCCTCACTTTTAGCGGATAACATTGGGTACATTTCGGCAGAGTACCCTGAATATGGTAATAAAACCTATGTGAATGAAGACACGGATATGTTTTTTGAAGAGATTGTTGAGATGTCATATTATATTTGCGGGGATGCCGGTGTGACGATCGCTTCGAAACTTCGTCTGACGCAAGGAAAGGTGAACTTTCAAGACACGAAGTATACGCTTAAGGGAAAGGAGTACATTCTACGTCCTTCCGAGAGAAATCTATATGCGATCTCAGACTTTTACACGCAGTTTGATTCAAAGGGACGGGATTTCCTTAAGGGTGTGACGGACTATAATGGTCTTGATGCACTGTTTTACGCCCGTTTTAAAAAGTCGACTTTAAACAGCGTTCTTAAAAAAATGGAAAAGAACCCAAAAGCGAAAAACAGTACCTTGGTCTTTTTGGCTCAGCTATATTTGCCTCAAAGCGGGGCGACATCACTAAAGCGTGTAAAGATAAAAGTTGAAGACCTTGCAACGGAACCAACATATGATCTGGATTTGATGCAGGCTTCTATCACGAAGAGTTATCTGGAGATGTTTGAAAAGGCACTCAAGTTAGTCCAGATGAGCGGCGGGATACAACGTGACCCTGTTGTGGAAAGTACACCGGCCACTACGGCAGCTGTGGATGCAGCTCCGGTAGAAAACACGGCTGATACAACAAAACAGGCGGCCACTCAAGAACCGCTTTATGATGATAATTGGTAGGATGAAAATGTTACAAAAGATTTTAATTCTTCTTCTGATCTCGTCGGGCCTGCTCTATGCACGAAGCATAGAAGTCGTTCCTGCTAAGATCGATTTTAAGAATAATATGGAAGTTGATATTGTCGAAGAGATCTATATGATGCTTCATAACGGGATTACAAATTATAACTCTTTACAGAGCGATACAAATAAGCTGATTAATGTCAAAGAGTCCTTTTTACCGGTACGCAAGTACAAGAAAAAGATCAACAGCTATTACAGTAAGAACAAGAGTGCCTATAAGCAGCAGTATATGATTGATAATGAACTTGATTTTGTCGTGGAATATCGTATTCGTAAAGATGATGTAAAAGTACTTCCTACATGTAAAAAGAAGTGTAAGGTAGATATCCAGGTATTTTTATTCAAGAAGAATGCACCTTTTATAAAAGAAAAGATAACGTTGAATTTTGATAAGTCAGTCTATTCGTTAACCGACAACTCTTATGAAAAAATTGATCAATTTATGGCTTCAAAGCTTGATTAGAAGATAGACAGCAGCAATGAATGATATTGGTATAACACTCAGGTTTATTAGAAATATCTCGCTCAATCTAACGCAATTTATTTCGTGGGTGCTTTTAGTCTCCGCAATGACAATGCTGTTGGCATTTTCAGAAATGATCAGTTCCTATGAAAACTTTTTCATTGCCAAACTTAAGAGTGTTTACCCAAATGTTTTCCTATATACCGCTAAGAAGAAGGTTGAACCGCTTAACAGCATGGTCAGCCACGAAAAAGAGATTTTTGAGATCATATGGAAAGAATTTGATTTCTCCTATGACGCGAAGAAAAGCCAAACAACGGCAAATATAAGTCTGCGCAGTTTTTCAAAAGAGCATATCCCTCCAGCACTGAATGCCTATAAGAAACAGATCATGAATGACGATGCGATCATTTATATGAATGAAAAGTTTTATGAAAAGTTTACGAGTAATCCGGATTTTCATGAGGGACTTTATCTAAAGTCCTATGTGGATGGGGCGTATCACTATTTTCGTATCCTCCCTTTTGAGATGTATGATGAGACAGATTGGATATTGATCCCTAACACCTTGGCACGCACACTTTTTCATGATACTATGTTTGAACATACGGTTATATACTCGGATCTGCTCAGTGAAGAGGAACTGTATACGCTATACAGTAAGGAATATCCACATCTCTTCTTGTGGAGTGATAAAGTTCCCCTGTTCTCACGGGCTTCATTAGCGATACTCAAAAGTGCCTTCGGTGTGATCATACTGACGACCCTGGTACTAACGGTCGCGACGATCTTTATCGTCCTGAAGAGTATTATTGATGAATATGTACTGTATACTAAACAGGTCTTACGTTTTGGAATGAACCCTTATACACTGTATCTGATCTTTCTAGTACTTTTCTTCAGTTATATCAGTTCGATCATTTTATTGGGATATGGCTTTGTGTACGAGATCAAACAGTGGTTGGCTCCGATTCTTTTAGAAGAGCTGTCAACATCTATGATTACATCCTGGGTCATGTTGATCAGCATGTCATTTGTCATCAGTTTGCTGACAGTCTTTGGACTGTTCCAGTTTGTCTTTTCTGCGATGAAGCGAAGGGAGTTGGTTTAATATGAACTTACGGATACTTGGATCATTTTTATGGCAATATCGCGTGAACTTTTCACTGCTTGTATTGACGATCTCTGTAGGTTTCTTTCTGATGGTGTTTTTGCTTAATATCTCTCAATATAAAGATTATTATTTTGAGTACAAATACGGAAGCGTACCGGAATGGATCGTCCTGGACACAAAGCATACGGAACAGGATTTCCATGAAAAGCTGCTTCAAAGTGTTGATGATAAAGACCTGATGACGGGTAAATATATGAAACTTGAGGAGTTGGCCTTTCAAGTAGAGGGGCATGACCTTTCTTATATTGCAAAAGATGTATATCTTTTTGGTTTTGATATCTCTAAAGAACTTAAGGTTGATGTCTTATGTGGTCAGGCGAGGACCTCAGTCAGTGTGGATAAGATCTATTCAACCCATGCGACACGTTGGAAAATTAAGACAAGTGGATTAGAGGATATGAGCTGTGATGAAGAGATCATGCAACTGGTCTTTAAACAGCACAAGGTCGATGTTGATGTGAAGCGCAAGCGTGAACACTCGAGTGTCTTTGAGTTTGATCCAAAAAAGCATAACAGTGAGGCTTTTTACGGTTTTTTAATTTCGATCACCAAATATTACATGAAAGCGTTTCGTCCTGGACGTAAAAACAGTATCTCTTCGCAGGATAAAGCAGATATTGACCTTTTTACATCACGGTACAAGGAGCCTTTGGAAAACTTTTTTGCTTTGATCTTCAGTCAAGGTATGTCCAAGTCCTTAAGCAGTGAATATCTTTCAAATCAGATCAGCAATTATGACCATGTCTCACAACGCTATAGTATAACCTCCGGTGAAGAGTCGGCTGAGCTGGTGATACGGGACGTGATCAACTTTCCTATTGAGCAAAGCCCAAGAGATATGGATCTGTCCAATAGTATTTTCATGAAGGGATCTGTATTGCCTGAGTTCAGGGATGTCAAACAAAAGGGCAACTTTGCCTTTATCTACTCGGAAACAATCCTTGATCAGGATAATGGTCTTGTATATCTTTCCAAGGAGCGTTTTTTACCGCAGTATAAAGAGCAAAAAGAGTTTGTCCGGTCTATGGTGTATATGGGAATTGCCATGGTGAGCTTTTATATCTTTATTATCCTGTCCATAGCATTGACCCGTTTTTACAGTGTATATGGGAAAGATATCTTTTTACTTAAGATTTATTCCTCTTCGATACTGGTCTTTATACAGATTATAGTGATCGCATTGTTGGTATCAACGCTGATCTCTTATGTCGGCTTGGTCTTTAGTTTTGATTTTATCAATACTATCCTTATGCAGTATTATCAACCGATCATGCACTTTGATACAAGCTACTTATGGCAGACCCTGCTTTATTCATCAATAGCAATCGGATTATTGATGGGCATAGAATATCTTATCTGGAGGCGATTATGGATCTCAATCAAATAACAAGGAGTCTTTATGGCACAAATTAGGCTCAATGGTTTTAACTTGAATGCAACAAAGAATGACACACTCTTTGATACGGATGTTTCATTGACGATCAATGAAGGGGATAACTTTTTGATTTATGGCCCTTCGGGTTCAGGTAAGACGACGATTTATGAAGCACTCTCTTTTTTGACTCCTCCGCAGAAGGGTGAGGTCTTTTGGGGGGATACGAAGATAAACTCAATATCCCTTGCCAATAAGATGCGAAATGATTACATATCGTTGATTTTTTCAAATTTCAATTTTATCTCTCATTTGAGTGTGAAAGATAATATCCTGCTGCCTGCCGCAGTTTCAAAACAAAAAGGCATGTGTGACAGACTAGAGCGTCTCATGGAAGTGTTTTCCTTTGATGATGAACTGAATGAACAGGAAAACCGCCTTTCGCTGAGAGATCTTGTATATGATAATAAAACAGGTCGAAAAAGAATGGTGCAAGAACTCTCCAATGGACAAAAAGAGATCATTTCCATGGCACGAGCATTGATCCTTGATACGCCGTTTATCCTGGCTGACGAGATGCTGCGTTCTTTCCCGGACCATACAAAAAAAGTTTTATGGGAAAGGTTTTATAACTTTACATCAGGCGGAGATAAGCAAAAAGGATTGATGTTGATCACCCATTGGGATCCGATGCTGACCCTTATCCCTAATCCGCATATATTGCGTATTAACAACCAATCTTTAACCTATGAAAGGGGTGGAGAATGAGATATCTATTTGTCCTTATGTTTATGACATCATGGCTCTATAGCGCAACGATTGCCGTAGTCATGTTACCGGATAGAAAACAGGTGCTGTCAAACAGTGTATCACTACCGATTCAAAATGCTTTGGTGCAGGAGTTAGGCAACTTCTCAGAAGATTTTGATGTCAAGGTCCTTGCAAATGTGAACGAGGAGTTTAAGTTCAAGTATGCCGCTGAAGGATTTGGTTATCTGCAGGGGTTCGCGACAAGCCAACAGAGTGATATTGTGGTCGTCTTGGAGTACAAACAAGGGGCTCAAGCCATTTTGGTACAGCTTTTCGTAGCAGACGGTACCAATGTATCCAAGAACGGCAGTATACGATACAAAGGTGATTTAAGACAATACCTTTCAAAAACTATCAGCAATAAGGTCTTAAGACTTCTTATTGAGACAGGACAGATCAATGAAAACAACCGTTATTTATAATGCAATCTTTCTCATTATTGCTCTGATGATCGGCGGATGTGGTGTTTCACAATCACAAATCAACCCTGAGACAGGTAAGCAATATTCGGAACAAGAGTATAAGATCATCCTGGATAGAAAAAACTTTGAAGATGCGATCAACCCGATTGCAAAGGTGAAGGTAGATCAAAATGCCAAAGTTGTATCGACAATGCTGCTTGAGCCGGGTAATCCTATTTTGTATGTGATCAAGATGAAAGGGATCAGTATGGTTCACAGTATTGACCTGCTTGAAAATGAACGTCTGAATATCAATCGGGTGATGATCGATCATACAGATTACTTCTGGGACTCGGTAAATAGAGAGTTGTTGCTTGTCTTTAATGTACCTCATGCTTATTTATTGCAAAATGAGGTACGGTTTAAAGTGAATATCGTCATTGAAGATGATACACAATATGTGGGTGAGATGCAGCGTTATTATCTTTTTTGGCACAAGCCGATGAAAGAGAATGGTGAAGACTACATGAGTTATGAATATGTTCAGGACTATTCTAACCTGACAGAAGTGGATGGTTTTATGCGTGCACGTTTGCAGGAGGAAACGAATAGAGTAGATATGAAGCGTCTTGACCCTGGTTATCAAAGTGAAGTGAGTAAAGTCAAATGAGATTAGTTCTTTTAAGTCTTTTAGTAGGTGTAAGTGTATGGGCCTTAGAGGTTAAACTGTCGACAGAAAATACACAGGACGTTTATAATAAACTGGCTTCGCCAAGTGTGGCAAAAAAACTATTCAAAAACAAGCTCACAGCGGCTGAGGTGGATAAACGATACAAGGTGGAGACAAGCAAGTCTCTGGAATCTTCCAAGAGTTCGCGAAAGCAACGTGAGGACAGACTGCAACAGTCACAGGCTGATCTGGACAGCTTAAAACGTCTGCTTTCGATTTTAGATGCGCAAAGCTTTACGGCTGATAAGTCTGAGTTGACAGCAAGGCTGCAGAAGTCTCTATTTTCCCAATATAGCAACTTTACAATCCCTGTGGAGTTCGCTTATGCAGTAGATTTCTCGGGGGATGAATATGAGGCATTGGATGCGATGCTGGCCGAAATCACTAACGAAATACTTCGTTCTTATGGGATGTCACAGACAAAACATACGCAAAAGCTTACAAACATGAAGCTCAAAGATGAACTTACGACTGTTGATATGTATGGAACGGTAGAGAAGAACCAGGCTTCCAGTTTTGCGAACAAACGTCAATATACGAAAGATACGACTCTGATTTCCGGTATTTCATCTTTAAACTTTTATCCTTTTCAACTTCATAAACAGCACTATTCGCAAAAGCGCACATCCAGTGCAACAGCCAAGAAAAGCGGGTTTAAGATCACATTGGCGGATATTACACAGGCTCAAAGTGTTGATAAGGTGATCGAAGGACTTTCTGAAAAGTCTGCGCACAAGATACAGTCCCAGGCACAGAACAGCGCCAGCAAACAGAAGACAGCACAGGAGTCATACGCAAATATTCGTAATCAGCTGTTGAAGGATTCAAATAAATATGGATCACTGATTGACTCATTCTTTGCTAAATATTCGACATGTACGACACTTGAATGTGTGGAAAAAGAGATCCGAAATGATATGAGCGGTCTTAAGGAGATCAATCACGGAAAGTCGGTGGTTTATATTCGGGCACTGCCGGACATCAAATATGAGTATGCCTTTGATGTTGTCATCAAAGAGATCGTCAAAGAACTGGAGCGAAGTTCGAAAATACACTCGCTTCAATCAAAAGAAGAACTTTCAACAACGCAATATCAGCAGACACAAGTCAATATTGCGACAAAAGCAGTGTATGAAAAAGCGGAACTTGAACTTTATTATGACAAAGAGGAACTGGGATTACTGGTAAAGTTTCACATCTCATATGATGCCAACCTTTTTTGTAGCAATTTTGTCGATGAGGTCAATTATGACCACCTTCTGGATATGAAGTTTATGGAAGTGAAAGTAGAAGGAAGTAAAAAGTCTGTGTATATTGCAGAAAAGGAAATCCCACAAAAAGCCTATTTCAAGTTTATGCCCAAGAGTTCTTTGGTGGCGAACTGTCCTATTGAAGAGGATGGGAACTATCCGATCTCCTGTTTGAGTGTTGATGCGGCTAAACAGTTTATTAAAGAACTGAATAAAAAAAGCAAAAACTTCCGTTACCGTCTTCCTGAGTGTAATGAGTGGATGCAGATCGCAACCTGTAATAACAAGCAGAAGTATTGCTGGGGCAACTCAGATGACTATGGTGATTATGAGAACATTGCTGAGAGTAAATACAAGTTTGATATCTCACCGGTTGCGTCATTAAAACCAAATGGGATCGGTTTGTATGATATGTGTGGTAATGCAAGAGAATATTGTGCTTATGAACGACGTACCCGCAGCGTTGGAAGTAATCATTACTCTTTGGAGCCGATTGTGACAAAATATAGAATCGGACCAATGACGGGTCTGCGTCTTGTAAAGGTAAGGAAATAATGAGATGGGTTACAGGATTGGTTCTGTTCACTACGTTGATATGGGCAGAACCTCTATGGATCAAAAATCCGACGAATGATGGAAAAGTGATCGCCGTTGTAGGCGTAGCGGAAGCTCATTACCCCAAACATGTTCAAGAACGTGTAGCACTGATGCGGGCCAAGGCAGAGATATCGGATATTATCAATATCAAAATAGGTACAGAGTTCACCACAAGAGAAAAGCGTGAGGGTGAAAAGGGTGAGAGTAACGCGAGTTCATCATCCCACCTGCACAGTAGTAGTGCGATCAAGATTCAGGTCAAAGAACAATATAGAGATGCTGATGGAGTATTATATTTATTGGTGATTGCCAACTAGGCATATGCTCCATTTTTGGATATGAGAAAAAACGATGTGCTTAACATTTTGGGTTTCAGTTTAGTGTAAAGAATTTTCTAATAAACTAAACTAAATCTAATATATACAGGGAGTATACATGAAAAAAGGAATAATTCTAGCGGCAGGTCTATGTACAGCATTGATGGCAGATCCATATGGTACTGCACCAGGAACAAAAGCAAGAGGGATGGGTGGTGCTTTTACTGCGGTAGCTAACAATAACTCAGCTATTTATTTTAATCCGGCGGGATTGATCGTTTGGGAAGAGGGACAAGAAGAGTTTAACGCTTTTACTGCAGAGATCGGTACTGGTATGGTAGGTGATGTTGAAAAGATCTGGGGTGGTGATGATTATATGAATGATTATACCAACTACTTCTGGGGAGTAACACACTTTGGTCAGGAAGTGGGTTTTGGAGTAGGTAGCTATTCTTTATACTCTAACAATAATCCATATAATACAGGTACGCTCACTATGATTGAGCAAGAGAATAAAATCTTTGCATTTGCAGGAGCTTTGAAATTAACAGACTCACTTTATCCAAGTGGGGGTAAGATCAGTGTTGGTGCTACTTTAGGGTATGCGTGGACGTATGATTTTTGGTCTTCAGAAGTTGACCCTGACCAAGCTGATGCAGATAGTGTTTTATGGTCGATTGCTTTAAAAGCGCGTTTGTATCAATCAGATGAGTTCAACTTAGACTTTGGTTTTAACTACAGAGCAGAAACTGATTATCAGCCGAGAGCTTTTGCTACGGTGGATGTAGTTCCATGGGATATTCCAGAAGAGACAGCAATCGGACTTGCTGCTAGTATTCCTACAGAGTTTGCCAATGTTGTTGTAGCATATGATTATAAAGAGACCGGATATGAGTCTGCAACTACACCAGAACCAGATGGAAATATATATACAACTCTTAATCCGCTCCCGGATGTAACTACACACTCATTAGGTGTAGAACTTGGATTTGAACAATTTCAAGTAAGAGCAGGTTACTATACAGGGAGTACAGATGAATCTACTGGGTATAATGCTCTTGAATCGAACGGGTTGACAGCTGGTGCTGGATTGACAGTTGACGAATGGAATTTTGAAGTTGCAATTGAAAAACGTAATATAGAGGGTGTTGACGGTAGTGGTGCTGCAGGTATTGATGAAGATGCTACATTTTACAGCCTTTCAGCAAACTACGTATTCTAAACCTAATAACAAATTAACTTCCAACAATCTTGTTGGGAGTCTTCTTCTAAACTAATTTATCAAAGACTCTTGCTATAATTTTTCTTTAAAACCTTTAAGGAAAATGTATGCCAAAAATCGCAGCCATTCAAATGCAGATGTCTCCAAATCATCAAGAAAATCATATTAAAGCCCAGGCCCTTTTTAAAGAAGCTGCTTTAGAAGGTGCCCAAATCATTTTGCTTCCGGAACTTTTTGAAGGACTCTATTTTTGTAAAGATATGGATGAGTCATATTTTTCGTGGGCCAAAGAAAAAGAGGGACATCCTCTTTTGGAACAGTTCTCTTCGCTGTGTAAAGAGTATGAAGTCGTTGCGTTGATAAGTTATTTTGAAAAATCAGAGGAAAGGTTCTTTAACTCTCTTGTAGTGATCGATGCAGATGGTACGATCCTGGATAATTATCGTAAGACACATATTCCTGACGGGCCTGGGTATGAAGAGAAGTACTATTTTACCCCGGGAGATACCGGCTTTAAAGTCTGGGATACGGCGTATGGAAGGATCGGTGCGGGGATATGCTGGGATCAATGGTTTCCGGAAACAGCACGCTCGCTGGCATTGATGGGGGCTGAGTTGATCTTTTACCCGACAGCGATAGGTTCTGAACCTGAAATTGGTGTGGACTCCAAAGATCATTGGCAGCGAGTACAGATGGGGCACTCTGCGGCGAATACTGTCCCGGTTATTGCCGCAAACCGTATAGGGGAAGAGAAAGGTGCCAGTTGCACACTTACCTTTTACGGTTCATCTTTTATGACGGATTATACCGGCAAGAAGATAGCGGAAGCCTCACGGGACAAAGAAGAGATTTTGTATGCCGAGTATGACTTTGATATGATCAGGACACAAAGAGAATACTGGGGATTGTTCAAGGATAGACGCCCGGAGTGCTACGGTACACTGACAGCTCAGTCGTAGGTTTTATAAGCTGGAACCTTATTTGCTAGTCAGTGGGAAATAAGGAGCGCGTATGGAAATTGTATTACAAAACAATATGATCGTTGTTCGCACTGACTTTGACACATTGAAGTCTTCGTGGATGGATGACTTTTTAAACTCCCATTCCCAGGATATGCTATTCTTACCCAAGTCGGTACTCGTTTTTTCAAACTCGGCTTTGTGGGATCAAAAAGAGGAGTTTATCCATGCTTTATGCATGTACTACACAAAAGATCAAGAGACGGACAGCGACTTTTATTTCCGTTCAGTGATGCGGTATATGAAGTATCCGATCAAGATTGAATTACAAGAGAAAGAACAAGCAGAACGTATCGAAGTACGTCTGCAAGCA
This sequence comes from Sulfurimonadaceae bacterium, assembly GCA_041562555.1. Lineage (GTDB taxonomy): Bacteria > Campylobacterota > Campylobacteria > Campylobacterales > Sulfurimonadaceae. The sequence continues at coordinate 27,067 of JBFEXS010000004.1, read as the reverse complement.
CGTTCATCCTCAGAAGTCCATGTAAAACTTAATTATCCAAACCGTTGGGTCATGTCTTATCTTAAATCTCAGCTTGATCTGTATGTGATCCAAGAGGGACTGATGAACCTTTTCTTGGAGTTACCGGACAACAAGGCAAAAAGTCGTCTTGAACGGGCATTGAACAAACGACATATACTGCATTATGAGATACAGTATACCTATGATGCTTATTTCATGCAAAACCTGTATTCCGAGTATGGAGAGTTTGTTTACGAAGACCATACCGATGATGAGATCGATGAGATGTTACATTATTATACCGTCTTGGAGTGCCCGGTAGGATCAAGCCAGGATGCATTGAAACGCAGTTATAAGAAACTTGTGAAGGTCTATCATCCTGATAGGGTGCATTGTGAGAACGAAGACACCGTTAATCACTATACGCAGAAGTTTCAACTGCTGCAAGAAGCGTATCAGGCACTTCGCATTGTCTCTTAAAGCATTAACGGGAGCATTTCTTCTGCTCTCTTCTTGTCTTGCATGCTCAGCAAGTCCTTATAAAAACCCTAAGAACTTCTCACAGGCGTTCAACGTCTTTAAAAAACTTGATTTTGACTATACACGTACGATGTTTACCAATGAGAAATATGCCTATGACCCACGGAGTTGTCTGGATAAGTTTTATCTTCAAGAGGATCATAAACAAAAGGTCGTCTTCATTCGTATCGTCCCTGAAGAAGTAGTATTGAAACGACGAAGGTGTGGAGTAGAAAATATCTGCACGCGTTATGATGGAAGTAAATTCAAAGGGTCACGATGCTGTCGTACGACAGATAAGCTCTATAAGCAGTATGATGGAGATATCTTCAATATCATGCCTATCGTCAAAGGAAATGAGACAATGAGCCTGGAGCCACCACTTCATGCTCGAGGCAATATCGCACGGGTGTATCTCTATATGAATGCCGAATATGGCTTGGGGTTTTCAGCTAAACAGCAGTTGCATTATTTGACGTGGCATAAGCAAGACCCGGTTGATGCCAAAGAGTGTGACCTGCATGATAGGATCACAGAGATTCAGGGACGATCAAACCCCTGGATAAGGTCCTCCTGCGAAACATTACGCAGCAGGTCTTCAAAGTCCTCGCAAGAGTAGAGCCGGAGCTTGTCATCTTGCAGGCTAAGGAGTTCTTTTGAAAATCCCCGTTTGGCAAAGAGCACAACATAATCCGGTTCGAAACGTATTTTTTCACATTTTTCCAGCAGTTTATTGAGCTCTTTTTTATTGATTTTATGGTTCTTCCATTTACATTCTCCGACGATGAGCGCATCATCCAGATTGTTCGCCATCAGATCGATCTCCACTTGTCTGTCCCAATATGATCCGCTGTCGATGAGATGCAAGGAGGAGAGTTTGAGCTTCATCATCTCATTACTCAACTCTTCGAAGGTGTAGCCGACGAAGGATTGATGATGTTTTTCAAAGTTCTCGATGACCTTGTCAAAATTACCTTCTTCGATGTGGTAGCGCATGGGAGCGATGAAATAGAACCAAAAACGCAAGAACGGAGAGGTAAAGCGCATCTTGTGGGATATACGATGTCTGGCGATCTCACGTTTGAGCTTTTTACCCTCTTTGCGAGGCGGCTCTTCACGGGAGTACTCGGCTTCAAGTACACCGGTGTTTTGCAGATGTTTGAGACTCAAACCACCGTACAGGTTGCTAACCCCGCTTTTATTAAAAGCAGAGAATATACGTCGGTCTCCCCGGGCAAGATTGACAAGCAGCTTGATATATTGGGGCTCATCCGTCGTCAATGTAAGGATCTGGTTATGCAGATGAACAAAGTTTTCCAAAATCTCATTTCTGATAAGGTCATCCAAGGGTCTATCGATGTCGATTTCCCATCCAAGACCGCCAAAAACAGAGAAGTACTCGATAAGCTTCTCGATGTCATGGATCATATGCCGAAAATAGAAGGATCGAAACTGTTGTCTGATCATATAAACAGTGTCGGATTATTGGTCATGATTGCGTATAGTCCTGCCTCTTTGTCTTGGGTGATATCCTCTCTGTCCACCGTCCAATAGATGATCTTATGCCCATTGAACAGTCCCCGTTTACGTACGGATTGTCTCAGTTTGACATCGATATCAAAATAGCTGGTGTAATCATATCGTATTTCAAGGTCTTCATCATCCAGCAAGAGAGGGTCATCGATCAGTTTATGCAGACGTATGGCGGGATTAAGCGCGTGTATATATTCCAGCACATGGTCATCAAAACATGAGACCTCAATCCATGAAAGTTTGTCAGAAATTATGATACAAATGATTTCACAGAGTCGTTTATAGGTCAGGGGATTGTATTTGATCTCGAGGATAAGCATCGTTTTCCCCTGTATCAGATCAAGCAGTTCTTGAAGGGATGGGATATGTTCACCTTCGTTGAGGGACAAGGCTTGAAGTTGTGCAAGGTTAAGGTCTTCAGGAGCTCTTGGTATATCTGCGAGACGTTTAAGAGAGCTGTCATGAAAGACAAAAGGGATGTGGTCCAGACTGAGACGTATATCGGTCTCTATCCCGTCTACACCACATGCAAGCGCTTTTTCAAAAGCTAAGAGAGTGTTCTCCGGATACTTCTCACTGTATCCACGGTGGGCGATAATTTTCATTTCTTCCCTTTATAGGTGCACTTTGTGTTATTATACAGTATGAATGAAGCATATGATGTCATCATCCTTGGTGCGGGTATCAACGGGCTTGCTGCGGCGAGAGCTTTGGCACTTGAGGGGAAGTCGGTATTAGTGATTGAGAAGCGATTCATCGGCACCGGGGCTTCATCGCACTCATCGCGATTGATCCATGGGGGCTTGCGCTATTTGGAGCATTTTGAGTTTGCTTTGGTCAAAGAGGCGTTGCATGATCAGAAATATCTTCTTGATACCTATCCTGAACTTGTGCGCTTACGTCCTTTTTATCTGCCTTTGTATGAAGGTTCAAGCCGGCCTGTTTGGATGATACGCATGGGCTTGTGGTTGTATAGTTTTTTCGCACGACATGGGTTGAAGGCCGAAGAGGTGTCCAGAGACAGGTTTTTAAAAATGTTTGCACAGATCAAGGGAGAGAATCTAAAGGCTGTCTTTAGGTATTATGACGGTAAAACGGATGATCTGGCACTGACGCAAACCATTGCCACGGAAGCAAGAGAACTTGGAGTAGAGATACTAGAACAGCGTGAGATCAGCTCTTTAATTGTGGATGAGGTACAGGTACGTGTGGATTTGGATGGGGACGTCTTTAGTGCACCATTATTGATCAATGCTACCGGTGCGTGGGTAGATGAGACGAATGCCCGTTTTAAGCTTCCGTCACGATATCGCATTGAAAAACTAAGCGGGATACATCTGGTGATTGATCGGGTACTTGTACCTGAGCCGCTCTTTTTAGAGACGGATTCCAAGCGTATCTTTTTCATTATTCCTGAAGCAGATACGACACTCATAGGTACAACAGAGCGGAGCGAGGATAGGCCTATTGACGACGTCAAGGTGAATAACGAGGATATCGAGTATCTTTTGGAAAAAAGCAACCGTTATCTAAAACGATCTCTAACCCGTAAGGATATCAAAGAGGTCTTCATCGGGGTAAGGCCCATTATCAAAAGTGCCAAAGACCCTACAAAGATGTCACGGGAATATAAGTTGGATCTGCATAAGATCGGTGAGAGTAGGGTCTTACATATTTATGGAGGAAAACTGACGACCTTCCCGTCTTTGGCTAAGCAGGTGGTCAAAAAAATCAAGACCTTAGATTAGATAGATCCCGTTCTCTTTGACTTCGATCTTTCCTGCATCGATGAGGGCGGTGAGGGTACGTTTGTAAGCTTTCTTGCTAAGTCCAAAGATATTCTTGATATCATCGGGGTCGCTTTTATAGTTATAGGGGAGTCTTCCCTTGTTCTCTCCAAGCATATTGAGAATCTTTTCCTGGTCGGTATCTGAGCCTTTACTTCCCATCTTTCGCAAAGAGAGATCAAGCTTCCCGTCGGGACGAGAGACCTTTAAATAGGCTTTTTTCGTGTCACCTATCTTGATCGGTTCAAAGATCTCGGTATCGTAGATCATCCCCTCATAGCTGTTATTGACGATACATTTATAACCCATAGGCGTCTTGGCCATGACCAAGATAGAGACTTCATCATTAGGTTTGAGGACTTTTTTATGGAACTTGAGGTGCTGAGTAAGGCGTTCAGATCCGATAAGCCGATGGGTCTGATCATCGTAGTTGATATATAAGATACGGGATTCACCTACTTTGAAGTTGGATTTTTGGTGCGTCCTTGGGACAAAGAGGTCTTTTTTCAAACCCCAGTTGACAAAGGCACCGAAGTTGGTGACATCCACTACCTCAAAAAAACCGTATTCTCCGAGCATCGCCTTGGGTGTTTCAGTGGTTGAGATGATACGATCTTCAGAATCGGTATAGACGAAAACATCCAGTTCATCATCTACATTCATTCCCTCTTTGATATAGGCCTTTGGCAAAAGGACATCTTTTTCATCTTCTGCCATAAGGTAGATTCCGGGTTCAGTGATCCTGTCGATACGGAGGGTGTTTATCTCCCCTAAAACCAAGTGTTTGTTTATCATATGAAAGTATAACCTAGTAAAGCTTTACTAGGAGACATCCACAACGATGTTTTTCCCATGGTTTTTGGCGGAATACAGAGCATTGTCTACCCGTTTGAGCAAGGAATTCTCATCATCGTCATCACGTAATTGGGTCACACCGAAGCTACAGGTGACGGTGATGTCCGGCAGGAATTTATATTGCTGTATCAATTTGCGATAACGTTCTGCAAGCATCTTCGCATCTTTATGTGGTGTCTCAGGAAGCAGGATTATGAACTCTTCACCACCCCATCTGGCAAAGATGTCCGAAGAACGGAGCTGTTCCGAGATAAGCTTACTGACTGTTATGAGAACAGTGTCTCCTGCATCATGTCCCTGGCTGTCATTGATCTTTTTAAAGTCATCGATGTCAAAGAAGATGACGGATAAAGGAAGTTTGTATCGTATGGAGAATTGCATCGCTTTTTCCAAAAGAATATTGAGTTTGTTACGATTGGCAAGATTGGTCAAAGGATCAGTAGTGGCAAGAAGTTCAAGGGCTTTGTGTGTACGCTTTTGTGAAAGTACATAGAGCACAAGCAAGACTGCCAGAATAAGAGAGGCGATTGCTGAGATGATGATTTCCAGTCTGCAGGTCTTTTTCATGATCTTTAAGGTGGGGTCTTTTTCATAGGAGATATAGTAAGCAACCTGTTTCTTCTCTACATTATTGATAGGAATAAAGATGACAATATAGTGTTCGCCCATGAGTTCCGTATCAAGGATGAAGGATTCCTGGCTTTTTACCCTTTCAGCGGACTCTGTTGCGATCGCTTCATTGATGTGTTCAATCAATGCAAGGGAAAACCCGTTCTCGGTTTTTTGGTTTATGGTAGCTTTGTCATGTAAATACTCGGGAGATAGTACGCTTGAAATATAATTGTCGCGTTCCTCTTCCCAAACTTTATCGAAGACAATATGTTTGTTCAGCATAAAGCTGTGATAGGCGGGATAGCGCTTGGCTTCTTCCATCTTAATCGCATTAAAAGAGTAGGACATTTCTACTGTACCGGCAAATTTTTCTTCATAGAAAAGAGGAAAGACATGTCTGAAGCCGTTAAAAATCCGTCCCTCCTCAAAGCCAAAGGCCTCACGTTTGGTACGGTTTACTTTGTCAATGGAGTAACGTATGGTCTCCAGGGAGTCGCCGTATTTTTCGGGTCGATGAAAACGCAGGAAACTTACACTGTTTTTAAGATGGAAATGGAATTGCCGGACATTTTGACGTTTCAGGTTTTCATAGAGGGGAAGGAGTTCGGTATACAATTCATTCCGTAAGTGGACTTTTTCTGTGTCATCTGCAGCATTTGCACGTTTGATCAGGGATACTATATGCTCTTTGTTGATGATATTGTCAAATACACTTTGGGCCAATAAGTTATAGGCACTCTTGACGGCATGGAACTGTAAACTTGCATTTTCCAGTTTAGCATCAAAATGGAACTGCTCTTTTTCGCTATATTGATGTTTAAAGAAACTATATGCGGGAATGAAAAGAGCAGTAAAAATCAGCAATACACCGACAAAGGAGTAAAGGTATTTCATGATTTGCATGGTCGATCCTCTCTGTCTGAACTTGTCTTTTGATGTTTGAGGCAGTCTATAGTATTATATAGTACTAAAAAACCGGAGGATATTCAAATCATCAAGGGTACAGACGGGGTTTTTAGGAAAAAAGTCTTTGGAAAAATCCCTTTCCCTGGGATTTCTTAATCATGCGGATATACCTATCAATACTCGCGGCTCCCAGTTCATAGTCCTTGATCATTTTATCCTTGGGTGAGATGGCTACACAAAAGGGTACCGAGGCTATTTCATATTTTTGGGCAAGTTTCGGGTTTTGCGTCACATCGACCTTGGAAATAATCGCTTCACCTTCGAAATAGTCCTGTAAATGCGGAAGTTGGCCCAGGACCTCCTGACAGGGTCCGCATGTCGGAGAGTAAAAGTCGATAAAAAGTGCTTTGTCACATTCACTTACAATAGTATTATAATTGTTGTCATTGAGTTCTATAATCATATGTTCCCTAAATAAAGACGTTCACACCGATACGTTCGGCAAGACTTTGTCCAAGCATACTCATCTCGAACTCCTTCTCATCGTTCATATGGATGAGTTCATGTCTGATCATACTCGAGACAAGCTGTTTGAAGTCATCACTTCTCAGCTGGGAAAGTCTAAAAAGGTTTTTTGCATGGATGACATCGGTTTTGGCCAAGGCATAAAAAACCCGAAGCGAATTTTTTTGTTTAAAGACGCTCCCATACTCCTGTAAGATGCTAGATATCTTAATTGCTCTGAGGATATCACTCTCATCCAGATCGTATTGGGAAAGTTCAAACTCATCCTCGAGTTCCTTTACAAGCTGGTCCTCCAGATCACTGGTATTGACTTTTTTCCCACGCTCTGACCCACCTATAGTCCTTACGGCATCGAGTCTAGCTTGAAGTTCTTCTTGATAACTCATGTTGTACCTCTTTAGAGGTGATTATAACAAAGAAAAGTAACCTAAAGCGTGTTATAAACCAGCATTGCTATGTTACACTATGTCATTCATAGGTTTGAGTAGGAATTACAATGCAGACACTTTTTTATCTTGGTCTTATTTTACTTGCTGGAGCGTTTGTCCAGTGGTTAAGTCCTAAGATACGTATCCCCGCTGTAGTCGGTTATTTGACTTTGGGTCTTATAATCGGTCCTGAAGTCTTGGGAATCATTCCCAGGACATTTGTCGATCAGTCATATGTTATCACTGATCTCGCACTTGCCATTATTGCTGTTATGGTGGGTGCAACCTTGAATCTTACCACGCTTAAGGGGCGTGGAAAAGAGATACTCTATATCACACTTTTTCAGTCTACGGGCACCTTTACCCTGGTTTTTCTCACCTTTGTCATTTTGGGAAGCTTTTTGAACTTTTCTACCGGTGATATTGTATTGATCGCCTTGTTATTAGCAGGTATTGCCACAGCAACGGATTCAGCTACACCATTGGCAATCGTACGTGAGCTACGAGCGAAGGGGAGGTTTTCATCCGTATTACTGGCGATTGTCGCAACGGATGATGTAGTGGCGCTGATGATGTTCTCTTTGGCATTGTCGCTTTCTAATGTTTTGCTTACTGCAGATCTTTTAGTATGGAAAGATCTTTTAGAAGCACTGTTCCTGATTCTCCTAAGCGGTGTTCTTGGAACACTTGCTGCATTGAGTAATACATTTATGCAAAAGTTATTTGTCGCCCATAAAGGGATGCAGACCATTGCTACCCTTGGATGGATCTTTGTGGTTTACAGCTTAAGTGAACATTGGCATTTAGAGCCCTTATTAAGTGCAATGGTCATGGGGATGGTGATGGTCAACACCTCTAGAGATTTTGATATTGTCGAAGAGGAGATCGATAACCATCTTGCAGAAGTGATCTTTATGCTTTTCTTTATTTTGTCTGCGATGCATCTGGAGTTGAGTGCCTTGTCTGTTTTTCCATTGGCAATAGAATTGTATATCCTTTCTAGGTTTATTGGAAAGGTGTTAGGTGGATATATAGGTGCAGTGATCGCAAAGAGTGGGGATACTATCAAAAGGTATATGGGAATTGCACTTTTACCACAGGCAGGTGTTGCCATAGGGCTTGCGCTCTCCTTGCAAAAACATACCGAGCTGGAGGATATCTCATCCATCCTTTTGAATATTGTAATCGCAACAACACTTATTCATGAACTCATTGGCCCATTTCTGACACGCTATGCTTTGAAAAAAAGCGGAGAGAGCCGGCGGTAAAGAGGACGGGTCTTCAGATTTTGCCCCTGTTTTAGCATCCTCCACACCTAGAAAAGTGTGAGAGGGATAACAAAGGTCAGGAAAATTACACTTCCTCTAACTCTCGGAGTCCCCCCAAAACAGGTTGATCAAATACATGACAATAAAAATTACGGGCACAAAATACATAAGCATATAGAGTTCTTCAGTCATGACATCCTCCTCTATAAAACGATTATGCACCCTAAGAGCTTGAAGAAGCCTTAAGTTTTTGTTTAGAACTCTTCTTTGAGTTTGTTGATCGCTTCTTGGCGAACACGTTCCTGTTCCTGGGCAGGGTCTACTGTCTCCTCCTCTTTGAGGTGGATCTCCTCTGTCACTGTTTTATGTTTGAGATTATGATACTCGGTGCTGGTAGTGAAAAGCAGTTTCAGGTCGGATGCACTGGTCGCATAATTGAAGGCAGACTCTTCACTGATCTTACCGGCCAGAGTGAGATCAAAGAGGGCTTGATTGAAAGTGATCGATCCATAACTGTTTTTTTCTTCTATCATTGCGTCCGGGATATCCGTATCAGCACCTTTTCGGATCAGGTGTTCGATACGTGGACTCCTAAACATCACTTCAACAGCCGGTATCAGTTCGTCATCCAGACTTTTGATGAGGCGTTGAGAGACGATGGCCTGTAGGTTGGCTGCTAGGGCCATACGGATACGGTTTTGCTCACGGGTTGGAAAGATGGCTACCAGTCGGTCAATGGTCTCCCTTGCATCAATGGTATGCAGGGTCGTAAACACAAGTTGTCCTGTATTGACGGCATGCAGGACACTCTCGGCCGTCTCGATATCTCTCAGCTCACCGACGATGATGATGTCCGGGTCTTCACGCATGGCTGAACGCAGTGCGGAATTGAAGCTTTTGGTATGATGTCCGATACCGCGCTGTTCGATGATAGAGTGTTTGTCGTTATAGACATATTCGACCGGGTCTTCTATGGTGATGATATGACGGCGCTGGTTAAGATTGATCTCTTCTATAATCGAGGCCAGAGTCGTCGATTTCCCGCTTCCGGTAGCTCCGGTGACAATGACGAGTCCCCGCTGAAGATGCCCAAGTCTGTGTAAGACATCGGGAAGGTTTAACTCTTCTATACTTTTGATGACCTTAGGGATAGTCCTAAAGACAATAGCCAATCCATGTAGGTGGACAAAGAGATTAACCCTGAATCGGTGTTGGGAGTCCAGAACGTAGATCGTATCAAGTTCTTGCTCTTTGATAAAATTTACATAGTTTTTGCCTGCAAGCTCACGGGCAATGTTTTCGACACTCTCATGTGACAGCTTCTCTTCACTTAAGGGAGTGATCTCCTCGTTGATACGCGCACGTACAAGGGCATCGCTTTTGATATGAAGGTCACTTCCCTTTTTATTTACTAACTCTTCCAGATAATTTCTAAGGGTTTTGATATCGTCTGAGGGGGTCATACTACAGCCTTTAAATGGAGTCTATACAATGATGATAGTACGAACTATATTTAAAGGGGTTTAAAGATGAGAATTAGAGTTTGTTTAGTGCCCTTCTTCCTTAATGTCCTGTAAAAAGGCATTTTGATACCTTTTGATCACGAAAATCAAGCCAAGGGAATAGACAAAGATACTTAACAAGATGATACCCATGACGATTTGCTCAAACATCTCTTTATATGCGAAAGTGTCAGGTAAGGCATGGACCATGATCATTGAGAGACCTCCCTTGATCCCGGCAAAGGTTAGGATGGCCCACCAACGATAGGAGACATCGGTGATCTTATGGACTTGTTTGGAGATATAGGAAAACTTGAACATCATTGCAGCACGAATAAGGGTCGTGGCAATAAAGAGGACAATTATCTCTTTGGAATAGTGCATCATCTTTTCGATCTCAATGAGTTCGGCTAATGTAAAAAACAATACGGCATTCGCAAAGAGTGCGAAGAAGGCGATAATCTGTTTGTTCTCATCCAAACGGGCTTTGGTAGTGATGATGCGCTCTTTTTTCGTACTGGCCTGATGGGAATCGCTTTCAATAATTGCATTATCTGAATCCTGGGCGTTGAATTGTTTGGATATGAAGTATTGAAGGGTTAAGACGGCGACGATCAGAGCCAGGATACCCGAGACATGGATATGGTGGTTTTCGGCAATGCCAAAGGCAACATAGGCTGTCAGCAGGATCACGATGAACTCATCGGTGACCGTATGCAAGGTGGAGAGTAAAAGTTTTCCGATATAGCCGATGATCACTCCTATGAGAACGGAAAGACTAAGGACACGTAAAAGTGTGATTCCCACATCCGCAGGTGTGATCTCTACTCCATTCATCAATGGAAGTCCGATAAAGAAAAAAGCGATCACGGCGGTTGCATCATTAAAAAGGGATTCCCCTTCCGTCAGTACTTTTAGGGAGTGAGGGAGCTTGAACTGGGAAAAGATCGAACCGACACTTACCGCATCAGTGGCCAATACCATCGCAAATAGACAGATCAAAGCCCCTGCCGTGAAGGTATATTCGGTAAAGATCACAAAGTTGAAGATGACCCCGATGATGATGGAGAGGACAACAGCAACAAAGGAGAGATAGAAGATGGCAATACCGTGCTTTTTGAGATCAGAAAGTTTGAAGTTTAGGGTGTCCGGCAGCAGGATCAATGGCAGCAGCAGTAAGATTATCCCGTCAAAGTTCTCATTAGCTGCAATATTGATATATTCCGGAAAATAGGAATAGACTGCCAGTGTCAGTGCCATGATCCCTATAGGAAGAGGAATAGATGCCTTTGATTGCAAGATACGAGCAAGCAGTAGGATCGAGATGATTGCAATAAGAATATTGGCCATGAAAACTCCTTAGGCTTTTTTGTTTTGTTGCTCTTTTGATATTTGAATTTTTCGAGGAGTACGCTTGGAAGGATTGCTTTTCTTGTCGTGATGATGTGCAGCCTTTGCAGGTTTTTTATCCCACTCTTTCTTTGCACTGAAGGATTTTTCCTTATCAACAAGGTTCTTGCGTTTTTTATCATCCTCTTTGGCCGAACGCTGCTGTGATTTTGTCGGATGCGTCTTTTTTATATCTTTGGTCTGGGCAGTTTTTGGCTCAAACCCTTTGATGATCTCTTGCTTGATATTCTTTCCAAGAAGCTTCTCTATATTATACAGTCTGGTTTGCTCTTTATCATCAAATAAGACAAGGGCCATTTCCGTAGTGTAATCCAAACGTTTGAGATAGTTTTGGGGGTCTTTTGGCAGTTCAAAACTGATGAGCACTTCCCATGATGTATTTTCCATGGTACTAAGTTCATGATCATTACTGAGTGTAAGGTTTTTTGTCTCAAGGTGTGTTGTTGTAGTGTTGGCCTCGGAGATGACAAGGATACTTTTGTCCTTATAGAGTTCGGAAAGTTCTTTTAGAAGCTCTTGTTTACGGGCATTTTCACAGGGGTGAACACGGTGGTTGTGACGTTTTAGACGAGATAGGGACATTGGGGGCTCCTCAGAGGGAAAAATTAGTGAGATTGTACACTATTTGGACTGTAGAAGAGATGATATGGCATAAACTTCATACATAACATAGGATATTTTATTGAAGGGAGGCAGTTAGATTAATTTTTAACCATATTTTGATATAAAAGTAACATGCATGTCGATACAATTGAGTGAAAAAACGGATGGATTTCACTTATGTCAAAAAAAGAAACCTACATCATTAAACTTCGTAAATCCCGTACTGAACATCAGCGTTGGATCAATCAGGTCAAACTTTTGGTCTCAGGCATTGATGTGGATGTCAAGGCGATAGCCCTCAATGAGTCTGAAAGTGCTTTTGGAAAGTGGTTCTATAGCTGCGGAATGATCTTTTCTACTCAGAGTATCAAAAAGAGTGTCTATGATATAGAACACTATTTTAAACAGTGTTTTGAGGATTATCTCAAGATCTACAGTACCCTGATCAAAACAGGCTCTTCCGGTTTTCTATCGGGTATGTTTTCCTCTTCTACGCCCAGTAACAGCGATCTGATTATTGCCCAGCAACATTATGAGGCATTGATCCGAACATCCGATAAGATGCTCTCTTCATTGCGCTTATTTGAAAGTCAGCTGTTAGCCATGGGAGAACATAAGTTTGATGAACTTGTTTTACACGAGCAGGTATCCCAGGTCCCGGTGGAAGAAGTGTCCGAGACAGAAGAGAAAAAAGTCTTTCGTTATCGTGGACAGGTGATTGAAGAATAGGGTAGACAATAGTACTTAAAGCCTATAGGCTGATCATGCTTTATACGGATGTAGGATATAATACGCATTATATTAAATCAGTGTAAAGAACTCCATGATACAACTCTCACATATCTCTAAACGCTTTGGGGAACAAGAACTCTTCAATGATCTCAACTTTAAATTGAATTCCGGAAACAAAGTAGGCCTGGTCGGACGGAATGGGTCTGGAAAATCTACGTTGTTCAAATTGATATTGGGGGAGGAACATCCTGATGAGGGTGAGGTGATAATCCCTAAAAACTACAGGATAGGTGCTCTGCGACAGCATCTCAAATTCACCCAAAAGACGGTCAGAGAAGAAGCAGCTATGGCCTTGAGTGAAGAGCAACAGTATGAGGTCTATCGTGTGGAAAAGATCCTTTTTGGTCTGGGTTTCGTGCAGGAGGACCTGGATAAAGACCCACTCTCATTTTCGGGAGGATATCAGATCCGTATCAACCTGGCCAAGCTGCTTGTAACCGAACCCAACCTTTTATTATTGGATGAGCCGACCAACTACCTTGATATCCTCTCACTCCGTTGGCTTAAGTCTTTTTTGAGATCGTTTCAGGGAGAGGTGATACTGATTACCCACGATAGAGACTTTATGGATGGGATCACTACCCATACCGCAGGTCTGGTACGGGGAAGCATTGAGAGTGTGGCGGGAAATACACATAAGTTTTATGAGCAAATGCAGGCAAATGATGAGCATTATGAGAAACAGCGTGCCTCACAGGAAAAGAAACGTAAAGAATTAGAAGAGTTTATTGCAAAGAACAAAACCCGTGCTTCAACGGCGGCACAGGCACAGTCAAAGGTCAAACTTCTAGAGAAGATGGATCAGATGGATGCACTCTGCTTCGATCGCCATCTGGAGTTTGAGTTCAACTTCAAAACCTCTCCTTCCAAATTGGTATTAGAGGTGAAAGACCTGAGTTTCGGGTATACTCAGGACAAGATACTTTTTCAGGATATCTCCTTTAATCTGGCCCAGGGCGAGTGTCTTGCGATTATCGGGAAGAACGGTTCGGGTAAATCTACACTGTTGAACACTATCGCGGGAGAACTGACAGCCTTAAGTGGCAGTGTCCATTCACATCCAAGTGTTTCGATCGGACATTTTGGTCAGACGAATATCGACAGACTTGATATGAAGCAGACAGTGATGGAAGAGATCTATGCTGCAGACCCTCAATTGGGAGAAGCCGCAGTGCGTACTATCTGTGGAGCGATGATGTTCCCGGGTGCTGCAGCGGACAAGCAGGTATCACTCCTTTCAGGGGGCGAGAAGTCACGGGTCATGTTGGGCCAGATAGTAGCACGTCCGACGAATCTGCTTTTTTTGGATGAACCGACGCATCACCTTGACATCGATTCGATCGAGGCCCTGACCAAGGCGATAGAAAATTTCAAGGGAGGAAGTATTGTCGTTTCCCACTCAGAAGAACTCTTACGGCGTGTTGCAGATCGATTGATCATCTTTACAAAGGATGGAGCAGAATATTTTGACGGAGGGTATGAACTCTTTTTAGAAAAGATAGGCTGGGGAGAAGATCAAGAAGAAGTCAAGGAATCGGTTAAAGAGAAGCCTAATAACAAATTTTCCAAAGAACTCAAAAAACAGCGGGCTGTTTTGATACAAGAACGCTCCAAGGCAACATCTGGTTTGAAAAAAGAATTAGAACGGTTGGAAAAGGAAATCATCTCTCTTGAAGAGAGTATATCGAATGATCATGAGGGTCTGGAGGCGGCATCGTCTAACGGTGATAACGCGACAGTGATGGAGCTTTCCCAAAAAATTGGGAAGGAAGAAGCGGCCGTAGAAGAAAAGTTTGAACGTCTGGAAGAAGCGCAGGCAGAGTTCGATGAACTGATGGACAGCTTTGAACAGAAGCTTAATGCATTGGGATAAACTAATACAGACCAAACGGTTTCTTTTAAGTTGTCTTAACCTATAATACCCTTTTAAAGAAGGAAAAATATGAAACAAATACTATTGTTGATGACTATGCTCAGCCTGATCTGGGGGGCACAGATCGATGAGTTTGCGGCTGAAGTAAATTATTTGCGTGATTATACACAAGCGGTTAAAAATGCCAAAGCAGAGAAGAAGATGGTGATGCTTGTCCTGGTAGGGGATTACTGCCCTTGGTGTAAGAAGTTTGAACGGAAGACCCTGAAGGCTTCCGAAGTGAAAGAGAGTGTAGATAAGAACTTTATACCTGTCGTGGTAGACAAGTATAAGGACAAGGGAAAATATCCGGAGGCTTTTTTTGCTCCGATGATTCCGGCAGTCTATTTTATTGATCCAACTGCAGAAAAGGCCCTTCATGATACGGTGGCTTACATGAAGAAGGGAGAATACCTGGAAAACATCGATGAGGCATTGGAACTCTTTAAGGCAGGGAGCAAATAATGAAAAAAATATTGTTTTTTATACTCTTGTCGACACAGATATTTGCAGAATCCTTTTATACCCTGGACAATGTAAAGAACCTTAATCTTTATCTTGATCTTCGTGCTGATTTCTTTGATAGTGCAAAGAAACAGAAATTGAAAGAGGATTTGACAGATACGCTTGAAGAAGCAGGTTTTGTCTTTGGAAAAACAGATGCACAGATTCTGGTGGTCAAAGTGAAGTCTATCGCCGTGGAAGAGTCGGTGGCGATATCTCTTCAGGTGGGACTTGGAGAGGATGTGGTCACACATAGAGAGGGTGCTGTGGAGACCTTCGCTTATACCTATTTAGCGAATAAGTTGATCGAGGGGTATGATCCCTATGCAGACACCCTGGAAAGCCTGAATGGTTTGATTCATGATTTTATTGATGCCTACAAGGATGACAACGAAGAGTAGTCCTATCGTTTCTTGAGATAATGGGCAACCGCATCCGTATCATTGCTGTGTTCACAGATGATATCGGCGTGGGCTTTGGCCTCGTCAAGGGCATTGCTGACAGCGACTGCAGTACCTGCAAGCTTGAACATACCAATATCGTTGATACTATCTCCAAAAACGGTTATATCTTCAAATGGCCTGTTAAGATAATCACTGAGTTTGGCAAGGCCGTGGGCCTTGTCTCCTTCGGGATGCAGAATCGTCAAAAAATAACCTCCGCTATAGTTCTCGGGAGAGAGCTTAAACTCAAAACAGTCCCCATAGTTCTCTTTAAGGTGTTGCGTAAGTGGGTCAAGTTCTTCAAAAGATCCCATATAGACGATCTTAAAGGTCTGGTTTCCTGCGATCATATGCTTATGCTGTATAAGTCTTGGGTCTTTTTTGAAGTTTTCAAGAAGCTTTTTTTGAACTGCAGTCTGCTGAAGAGGAAAATCAAAGGACTCATTGAGCTCCTTGTCCTTAAGGGCAATGATAAAAGGATGTAGATCAAAGTGCTTCTTTGCTTCTTGGATGAGGGTATTGGTCAGATCTTGATCAAGAAACTTCGTATCGATCACTTTTTTGTCCGGTGTGAGAATAAAGGCACCATCAAGCAAGATCATCGGAGCATTGATATGGACCTGCTTTAGGAGTGTAGATGCAGAATAAAAACTGCGGGCAGTGGCAATGGAGACATAGGCGTTCTGACTTACAGTATTCCAGACCTCTTGGGTAAAAGGACTGATACTCAGATCAGAGCGCAAAAAGGTGTGATCCAAATCAGTGATATAGATGTTTTTCATAGATGCATATTGTCTGTAGGATTGGTTTCTGAGCTCCAGGCCCAGAAGTAAGGATTAAAGTGTAAATTCAGTGACCCAAAGATCGTGTAGATTACAAAAGCTCAGTGCATAAAGTTTGGTATGTTTGCCTTTGATCTCATAGCTGGAGATCGCTTTTTTATCCGTTTCAGGGAAGAATACATTCTCACCAAGGACTTCACCCTCTGCCGTGACAATGGAGTGTTTAACGATATAGTGCATCGGCGCCATCCCATGTTTCGTCTCGACAGTCACCTTGTTCCCGTCATGGGTGATAACAGGGGCATGACTTCCGGCTTTTCCTGCCCAGCGCCCCGGATTATCCGTTGAATAGGCAAAGATGTTTTTTGGAGTGTTTTCTCCCGCAAGTGCAGGGCTGATAGCTGCCATTACACCGGCCGACGCAACAAGTGATGTTTTCATAAAATCTCTTCGATTTTTCATATATGCTCCTTTTGATTTTGAAATGTAGTATAGCAATTTATTCAAGCATTTATAATAAGAGAAGAGAATTATTCGTATCGATTGAGTTCAGCTTCGTCCAGCATGCTATAAAAACCGGGAATCTCAAAGGCCCCTCTGCTGATATAGTAGACCTTTCCATCGGGCTTGACAAAATAGTGGATCGGTACACCTTTGGTAGCAAATCCGGTCGGTATTTTATGGCGGTCCCGGGAAAGATATACAGGGATGTATTGCTCATTCAAGTCATACAGGACCTTGGCATCTGAGAGTGTCAATTGTTTATATCTATCACAAAACCTGCATCGATCTGCCCCGATAAAGACATAGACATCTTTTTTTTCTTGTTTGGCCTGAAGCAGAGCTGATTCATAATCATGTGACCAGTCCAGTTCGATCGCAAGGAGTTGAGATGTAAAGAGGGTAGATATAATAAAAAAAAGCAGTTTTTTGATATTCATTTTTTCTCCATAATTTCAATCTCGGAATTGTACTCAAGCTAAGCTGATTAGTCCCCTAAGTTTTTATCTTACAACTCGATATGGAATGAAATAGAAAACTGAAATTAATGTATACAAAATTATAGTATTTAAAAAACTTATAATTGATGACTTCTTATGATATAATAATTTGTTATAAAATTAACAGAAGGATGTATACATGGGTACAATGATGTTATTGATAGGTGGAGCACTTGCTTTTGGTCTTTTCGTTTTCTTTATCTGTGAGGAAAAATCGCTTAAAGATGCCAATTTTTCTGATATGAAATGTATGGTTACCGAAGAAGTGGCAGTCTCTCAATGTTTTGAAGAGTTTAAGACGATCCGCTATCTGGCGATCTATTTTGTTGCTTTAGTAGTATTTGATTTGGCGATAGCAAACTTTTTCTATTTACCTCAGGGGTATGGTTTGCTTGAAGTGTTGCTGTTTACCTTTGTCCCCTCTTTTATAGGCTCAGGTATTATTCTGTTAGTCAAATGGACATATCAGCCAATGATCAAACTGATCTCCTCATTTATGTTCGGTTCCGTGTTTATGGGCGCTTCTGCCGTAGCATTTGGTACCATGTATCTTTTGTCTGCATGATTAAACAGGTGCTTTATTCAAGCACCTGACTTCTTTCCTGGTTTATTCCCATCATCTTTTAGACCATTTCGCATATCCGACGACTTCTCCGATCAGACTTTCTATAAGAAGAACCATGTATGACCTCGTGTATAGAGGCATTTGGATTATAGTTCGGATTTATGTGATTGGCGATATGCTTTGATATAAGGAGTTAAACGATGAGACAAGGTATACTTGTATTATGTATCGCGATGACACTGGGTTCCTGTTCGAGAATATCGACAGGAGTGCATATCAATAGCAATGGAGAGGGTGGTATAAAGATGAAGCAGAGTATCTTCAGGTTTTGAGTGGGATGATATCAGCTGTGAATGTCGTTATCATCGATGATAAGAGGCGTGTATTGATAGCGAAACGTTCTTCCGACAGGCCCATGCCCGATAAATGGGAGTTCCCCGGAGGAAAGCTTGAACAGGACGAAGGTCTTGAGTCATGCGGTATTCGTGAGATCAAAGAAGAATTGGAGCTTGACGTACTCATAGGAACATATCTGGGTTGTGAAGAGTTGGAGTATGAAGGAAAAATGTATTGCATACACTTCTATACCGCGACATTAGCAGATCAGAATCAAGCGATCTGTTTGCATGCACATACCCAGGCCCAATGGGTGCGATATGATGCCCTGGATCACTACGACCTTCCTGCGAGAAGGTTTGAGTCTGTGAAGAAATTGGAAGTGATTTTAGCTTAGAGCCCCGGGGTAAACCTTCTTTTAGCTAGGGGTGAATATAATGGGTGATTCGTTAGAAGGATGAAGATGCAGCTTGTTTTAGTGATATTGGGAGCAGTCTTGGGACTGGTTTACGGACAGTATGAAGACGGGTTTGTCTTTAATTCGAAGATATGCCTTTTTGCCGGACTTACCTTGATCATGCCTACCTTGTTTCAGGTGAAGTTCTCGGACATCACATTGGTCTGGGAGCATAGGATCATCTTGATTAAAGGTCTGATACTGAACTATTTGACTCTTCCGGCGATCGCGATCGGTATAGGGATGCTGACAGGAAACTTTGGTGTGGCAACGGGACTATTCCTCCTGTCCATCTTAAGTGGCGGTGGAATGGTGATGCACTGGATAAAGAAGTCCAATGCAGATACTTCTTTGGGGTTTGTACTCCTGTTCATCAATCTGGTATTTGTCTCTGTCTCCTTGTTGATGCTGCATTTTTTCGGGGTATATATGGCGGAATATTATTCAGAGTCGTATTCAAGTGAAGTGAATGTCAGCAGTTTTGCACGTGGTGTTATCAATCTGCTGATCGTCATTCCTTTTATTATAAGCCGTATCATTATATTTATCAAACCTGTACAGGATCTGATCGAGAAGTGGCGCAAATATATCAGTCACATTAGTATATTTATTATCCTGTTTTATCTGTTTGGCTTACAAAACTCCCAGCAGCTGTTCGAACTGTATGATTTTGAGCCGGAACTGATCTATATTTCTGCTTTTGCTGTCATCACTTTCTATGCCTTGATATACGGCGCTTCCCGTCTGATGTACAACCTTGATTCGGTACAAGAAAGAGCTGCCTTTTGGCATAGTGTGACGCGTTATATAACCTTGGCTTTGGTGATTTCCACATTTACTACGGGTACCTTCGGTATCTCGATGATACTGCCTATTATCTTCGCTTATGTGGTTCAGATCCCGTTTGCGATCTATATTGATTATACACTCTCCAAGAAGGAATTTGCATGAAAAAACATACGCTTAAAAGTTTGATCGAAGAAAGTAAACTCAAGAGTGATGCCTTTAGTATGAGTCAGGAAAAACTCGAAGATATGTTAAAGTCATCTTTGATCATTCAGGTGATGGAAGAGCAGACGGGGTATGTCATGTTTATGTATTTAGGCAGAAAGATGGCACTGCTTAGTGATGCGGACCATGACCGTATGCGTATCATCTCTCCTATTACCAAGTATTCGACCTTGGCTCCGGCAATTAAAGACAATCTTATGCAGTCGAACTTTCACTCAGCTTTGGATGCCCGATATGCAGTCTCCGAGGATACACTGTATGCTGCTTTTATCCATCCTCTTTCATCCTTGACAGAAAAAGATTTTGAAAGTGCCCTGCGGCAGGTCTTTAATCTTGCTGCAAGTTTTGGTAAGACCTATAGCAGCGGACAGTTGGAATTTACGAATAAAAAGTGACTGCCCTGCTGGGGGCAAACTTGAGTCTACGCCTCTTTTTTGATAATGCAATGGAGCATATCTCTCACCTTAATCAGTACTTCAAATATCACGATGGTTTTTTTTGTTAGATTATAATAATAAAAACTAATATAACATGCTTATCAGACACATTCTTAGGGGATATGATGAGTAAGCTAACAGAAGTTGAAAGTGTGGTTGTCCGATTCTCCGGAGACTCCGGAGACGGGATGCAACTGACAGGTACACAGTTTTCCAATACATCGGCCATCATGGGTAATGATATCGCTACTTTTCCTGACTATCCGGCAGAGATCAGGGCCCCCCAGGGGACCATAGCCGGGGTTTCGGGATTCCAGATCCATTTCGGGTCGCGGGAGATTTTCACACCGGGGGATGCGACGGATATGCTCGTTGCTTTTAATCCTGCGGCATTAAAAGTGAACCTGAAAGACCTTAAGAAAGGGGGAACAGTCTTAGTCAATACCGATGCTTTTTCAGAGAGTAAGATTGCCAAGGCGGGGTATGAAGCGAATCCTCTGGAGAGTGGTGAACTTGAAGGATATCAGGTGATCAAGGTGCCTATTGATTCACAAAGTCTTGAAGCACTCAAGGAGATTGATCTTGATACCAAAAGCAAGAAACGCTGTAAGAACTTTTATGCTTTGGGGATGACGTACTTTTTATATCATCGTGAGATGAAGACAACACTGGATTGGATCGCTCAAAAGTTTAGTGAGGAACCCATTTTGTTGGAAGCCAATCAGACTGCGATGAAGGCGGGTGCGAATTTTGCAGAGACTCTGGAAGCCGTTGTATCCACCTACAAGGTCTCAAGTGCCAAGATCGAACCGGGGGTCTATCGCCAGATCAACGGTAATACTTCTACAGCCTGGGGTTTTATCAAAGCAGCTCAATCGGCAAACCTACCGCTCTTTTTGGGAAGTTACCCTATCACACCGGCTTCGGATATCTTACATGAGCTGTCCAAGTATAAAGAGTTTGATGTGAAGACCTTTCAGGCCGAAGATGAGATAGCAGGCATCTGTACAGCTATCGGTGCCGGCTTGGCAGGGTCGTTAGCGATCACGACCTCTTCAGGTCCCGGGATTGCCCTGAAAGGTGAGGCGATCGGTCTGGCCATAAGCTATGAGATGCCTTTGGTCATCGTCAATGTCCAGCGGGGCGGACCCTCAACAGGTCTGCCAACCAAGACAGAACAGTCTGACCTCTTTCAGGCGCTTTACGGCAGAAACGGGGATGCTCCGCTCATCATTGTCGCTGCTTCCAGACCCAATGACTGTTTTCATATGGCCTATGAGGCAAGCCGATTGGCTTTAGAACACATGACGCCGGTGATCATGCTTACAGACGGGTATATTGCCAATGGGACGGAACCTTGGAAGCTTCCGGATATTGATAGGCATTATGCCAAGATAGCACATAAGATGCTTAAGCCTGAAGAGGTGGATGCGGAGCAATGGCATTGGATTGCCCGCGATCCTGAAACACATGTCAGGGACTGGGCTGTCCCTGGAATGCCGGGTCTGGAGCATCGTATTGGCGGTCTGGAAAAGGATTTTGTCACGGGTAATGTCTCCTATGATCCGATGAATCATCAAAAGATGTGCGATATCCGACAGGCCAAGATCGAGAAGGTAGGCGATGATATCCCTTTGCAGGAAGTTGAAGGGGAGATGAGCGGTGATCTTTTGGTTATCTCATGGGGAGGCACCTACGGGGCTGTAGAGATGGCGATCAGAGCATTGCAAAAAGAGGGAAGGAAGATATCTTTGATGCATTTGCGCTACATCAATCCGATGCCTAAAAACATCGCAGACGTGATCAAGAACTTTAAGAAAGTGATCGTTCCGGAGTTGAACATGGGGCAGATGGTGCATGTGATCAATGCAAAGTTTGGATGCAATGCCATAGGTTACAATAAAGTCGAAGGTCTTCCTTTTAAGATAGCTGAGCTCAAAGAAGCTTTTACCAATGCGCTAGACGAGGTGTGATATGGGTGCACAGACGAACACGGAGTACAGTAAAAAAGATTTTGCAAGTGATCAAGAAGTCAAGTGGTGTCCGGGATGCGGCGATTATGCCATCCTTTCAGCTATTCAGACTGCTTTGACCAAGATCGGCAGAAAACGGGAGGATATTGTTTTTGTTTCGGGTATAGGATGTTCCTCCCGCTTCCCTTATTATATGAACACGTATGGGTATCATACCATTCACGGCAGGGCACCGGCGATCGCTTCGGGTTTGAAGACGGCCAATCCGGACCTGAGTATATGGGTCATCACCGGGGATGGAGACAGCTTGTCGATCGGGGGAAACCATCTGATCCACGCATTGCGTAGAAATATTGATATGAATATCGTCTTGTTCAATAATGAGATCTATGGTCTGACGAAAGGACAATACTCACCGACGACACGACAGGGAAAGATAACGAAATCGACTCCATACGGTTCATTGGATAGACCTTTCAGTCCTGCCAAATTGGCTTTTGGTGCCAGCGCTACCTTCATAGCACGTACTCTGGATACGGATGCCAAGCATATGCAAGAGGTGATGTTAGAGGCCGAAGAACACAGGGGAACATCTTTCATTGAAGTGTATCAGAACTGTGTCATCTTTAATGATGGATGTCATTCCGATTATACAGATAAGAAGAGTCGAGATGATCATTCTGTCGTATTGACGCATGGTCAGCCTATGACCTTTGGGAGCGAGGTGAAGAAAGGGATCATCCTCGATGATTTGACCTTGAAAGTGGTCGAATTAAATGGCAGCTACACGGAAGCGGATTGTCTTGTGCATGATAAACATAATGCGATGCTCGCATCTTTACTGGTTGCAATGGATGCTGAGCAGGATATGCCAAAGTTATATGGAGTGCTTTATGCGGTAAAAGATGTGACGTATAACGAACAGGTGGCCGCACAGGTGGCTGAGGTCAAGGCAAAGAAAGGAACTGCCGACTTTCACAAGCTGTTATACTCCGGAGACACATGGGAGATACATTGATATCTTAGGTCGATGTATTATGGAAGGGAGTGTCAGCTGTAGTGTTTTTTATTCCGGTACATCTCCATATCTGCCTTCTCTAGCAATGTCTTCGCATCTTCGCCGTCAAATGGGTATATGCTCACACCGACACTCGCACTGACTTCTATGTCTGTTTTGTCGATCGTAGTAGGAGCGCACAGGCTTTTGAGTGTTTTTTCACAGATCTGCAATGCACGTTCCTTATTGTCCAGTGACTCCAGCAAGATGATAAACTCATCGCCTCCAAGACGTGCGACTGTATCCGTTTTACGAACATAGGTTCCCAGCCGATTGGCGACTATCTTCAAAAGTTTGTCTCCGACCTCATGTCCATAGGTGTCATTGACGGGTTTGAATTTATCCAGGTCAAAGAAGAGCAGGGCAAAATGTTTTTCCGTCTGCGAAGCTTTTTTAATGGCTTTATTGAGTCTTTTCTCAAGGTGAGCACGATTTGAAAGACCTGTGAGCACATCGTGATTAGCCAGATGTTTAAGCTGCTCTTCCCGTGCCTTGCTCTCTGTGATATCGAAGAAGATAAAGACATAATGGGTGACTTTGTTTTGGGCATTATAGATACTGTTAATGCTGACATGTACAGGCATATCCATACCTTCCCTGGTATGTTCAGTCATATCCCCTTGCCAGAAGCCATCGTCATTCAATCGTTGTTCAATAAGACGTTTTTTCTCAGGATCTGAGTGTAGCATAGGGACTTCCTGATCGAGCAGCTCTTCATTGGAAAACCCCAGGATGTCTGTAATAGCACTGTTTACAGAGATGATATGGAAAATATCGTTGGTGATGATGATTCCGTCATGACTGACATCAAAGACGGCAGCGGCAAGTTTTAATTGCTCTTCCTGCCACTTTTTCTGACTCAGGTCCATAAAAAATGCAATACCGCTATCCTGGTTATGTCCTACAAAAGAGGCACCCAGATATACGGGTACAAGGGTTCCGTAGATGTCATAGAGCTCTTTCTCAAAAGGTGCACATTTCCCTGTTTCAAGGAGTTCCTCAATCGCTTTTCTATCTGCTTCTTCCCATTGCGGTGGGGTCATACGTTGCCAGTTGATTCTCCCGATCTCAAGGTCCTTTCTTGTATATCCCAGCATGCGCAGGAAATAGTCATTGGCATCCAGGACATCTCCGTTAAGATTCCATGACATGATCCCGATGGTATTGGATTGGCTGAGACTTGTAAACCTTGCCTCACTGATGCGCAGACTCTCTTCAGCCTGTGAAATATTCTTAATGATCTGTCGACTGATCCATATGGAGATAGCAGTAAAGATGAACAGGATACACAGGCTTGCTATCAAGGTCGTTCTTTTCACCCATCTTGCTCCTTCTCCGAGCACTTGAGAAAAGTTGTTCTCCAATACAAAAAGTCTTTGATTGATCACGGAAATCTTATCCCGCAGGTCTGCTATGTCCGAGATATCATTCATGCGGACCTTTTGACGGATCTCTTCGGATAGTGCGATCAGTGATGCGATACCTTCATCTGCTTCGCGCCAGATACGGATGGCCTCTTTGAGGTACGATATCTCTTGAAAGTTTTGATAGAACCAGATCATAGAGTCTATATCTTCAGGGGCATTTTGACCGGCTAAAAAACCTTGTACGGCTCCGGGTCTGTCCATAGGTGTTTTATCCATGGAAAGACGGGCGTGTCTATCTCCCAGATTGACCTTGACAGACTCTTTGAAGGCTTCGTAATCCTCGATCTGGTAGGAAAAGGAGTAACGGTTTAAATATAAGACAGCATCTTTTTGCGCCTTTGCCCATAACCCCTCTCCTCTGACGTA
Source organism: Sulfurimonadaceae bacterium (assembly GCA_041562555.1). GTDB lineage: Bacteria > Campylobacterota > Campylobacteria > Campylobacterales > Sulfurimonadaceae. The sequence continues at coordinate 2,056 of JBFEXS010000004.1, read as the reverse complement.
GGAGCGTACACCGTCAAAGACCCGTGCCTGAATATAGATGATGGTCATGAGTGTTATGGAGATGAAGAGGAAAAGAGAGATGATATAGACAACCCGAACACTGGTCGTAGGTCGAAAGAAAAATGCAAAAACACCCATACAGCATCACTCCTTTTAGTTATTAGGAAGAGGGTCAAAGGTTGTTTTTACATTATAACTAAAAATAATATGAAATGCCAATCCTGAGGGTTTTTATTAGATATATAGGAATGATCTCTTCAGAGATGTCGGAAATTTAACTTTTCCACTGTGCATATTCGATTTTAAGCTGTTCGATCAATCCTAAAAAGTTGGAGGCATCTGCTGCTTTTGTCTGCAAGCTGGCAGGAATGGAGTGGTTGATAATCGATTCCATAAAGTTGGCCTGTTCCGCCTGGGCGATCTCATCAAGTAGATGGATGAGTCTTTGAAACTCCTCTGTAGAGAGCGGAGCGATCTCATCTTCAAAACTCGATATCCATGCAATGGAGTGTTTGTTGTTCAAATAGGTCATATGAATATGCAGTACGATATCGTTTATGTTGGTCATGATTGAAGCTCCTTAAAAATGGTATTTTACAATAATTCCGGGCGGAGTCGGTGAAAAGGTCCGTGATTGTTCTTTCAGTTGGTTGTTTGTGTATATTTTGCGATTGCTTGCAAGAGTTCGGCAAGATCGATAGGTTTGGTCACGTGGGCTTGCATACCTGCTTGCAATGTCTTCTCAATGTCTTCTTTCATGGCATTCGCCGTAAGGGCGATGATAGGAAGAGAAGGATATTTGGCACGAATGTGTCGGGTAGCTTCAATACCACCCATTACCGGCATCTGTATATCCATGAGGATGAGATCAAAGCTCTCATCAATCTTCTCAATGGCTTCTTGTCCGTTCTTTGCAAAGACAAGGGTTGCACCGTACTCTTCGAGCATACCCTGAACAACCAGCTGATTGGTCAGATTGTCCTCTGCCACGAGTATTTTAAGATGATCCAAGGTATATTCTTCATGTGTATCGGTTGTTGAATCAAGATAATCACCCTTTTCACCCTTGAGGAAATTTACCGTAAAGATAAACTCACTCCCTTTACCCGCCCTACTTTTGACGTGAATATGTCCGTTCATCATCTCTATAAGCTGCTTTGAGATATTAAGTCCCAAGCCGGTACCACCAAATTCACGGGTTGTCGAAGAGTCTGCTTGCGTAAAGGGACTAAAGAGTTTATCCAGGGTCGTCTCTGCCATGCCGATTCCGCTGTCTTTGACCGAAAATGCCAGGGTGTAGGTAAAGGTGTTTTCATGCAAGAGGGTACTGGTGATGCTGATCCCTCCTTGATGTGTGAATTTGATAGCATTGCTGACAAGATTGTTGAGGATCTGGCTCAAGCGTAATGCATCCCCATTGAGATGGAGCTGTTTGGTATGATTGTTGATCGTAAGGGAAATACCTTTTTCCTCGGCAAGGTTCTCGAAGATATTCTGGATGGATTGCAGTACTTCAGTGACGGTGAAATGTTTTGTCTCAAGTTCAAGTTTCCCCGCTTCGATCTTGCTGAAATCAAGAATATCGTTGATGACATGCAGTAAAGATCGGGAAGAACTTTTTGATTTGTTCAGGTATTCGTGCTGTTTGGGAGTGAGATCGGTCTTCATCAGCAGGTCTGTAAGGCCGATTATCCCATTCAGAGGTGTACGTATCTCATGACTCATATTGGCAAGGAACTCACTTTTTGTCTGATTGGCTTTTTCTGCGATCTGCCGTTGTTCTTTTGCGTCTTCTAGTGCCAGTTCAAGTTTCTTCTCATTTTCGTGCAGTGATGCGGTACGCTCTGAGATCTTCTGTTCGAGCTCCTGTTGTGAGCGGCTGATGATCTGGATCATCTCCAGTAACTGTGTTGACAGTTTTTTTATGATACCTACACCAAAGGGTTTGAAGGTCACTGCATAGTCTCCTCTCTGAAGATCGGAGATGATCTTCTCAAACTGCTCCAAAGGTCTAAAAAACAGACTGTTGTTCATCTGTTGCAGGGCGAAGAGGGCG
>JBFEXS010000003.1:0-48975 GCA_041562555.1 Sulfurimonadaceae bacterium | reverse complement strand
TTGGATTCGTTTATGAAAAGGGAGATAATCGCCGTATTAGACCCTATGTGTTCATGGTGTTGGGGTTTTGAACCTGTTTTAGAAGAGTTACAGCGTATATTGCCGGAGGATGTGAAGCTTTCTGTTTTGATGGGTGGACTGCGTACGAAGGGGGATCAACCCTGGACGAGGGAGTTTAGAACCTATTTGAAAGAGCATTGGGAGAATGTTGAGGCTGTGACCGGGCAGCCTTTTGATAAATCTTTTTTGGATAGGGCCCATTTTGAGTATGATACTGAGCCTGCTTGCAGGGCAGTTGTGACCTTAAGGGAAATAGATGAGACGAAGGTCTTTGCTTTTGTGTATGCCTTGCAAAAGGCATTTTATTGTGAGGGTAAAGAGATCAATACAAAGGAAGTTATCCTAAATGTCTTAAGGGATGTGGATGTTGACAGGGATATGTTCTTAAAGAAATTCGAATCTGAAGCGTTGAGACAGAAGACACAAGAGGACTTTTACAAGGCAAGGTCCATGGGGGCAAGTGCCTTTCCCTCTCTTGTATTTATCGATGAAGAAGGCCACCTTTGTGTAGTGAAGGGGTATAGAAGTATTGAAAAAATACGCGCCTATATAGACTGAACGGAGTCTAAGCTTTTAATTTTAAAAGTTTAATAATCTCAGTCGCTATTTGGGCAGAGCTTTTCCCTGCTGTTTGAATAACAGAATCTGCAGATGCCAGATATTCGGGATGGCGCTGGGAAATAAGTGCTTTAGCCTTTGCCATGTCTTGCAGTAACGGGCGTTTTTTGAGTTTTTTCTTAGCATTGTCAAAGGAGTTTATACGGTCCAAAATGGCATCAAAGGAAGATTCAAGATAGATGACATGCCCAATTTTTTGTAAATTACCTACCTTGTAAAACCCTCCTCCTATGGAAATAATAGAGTCTTTGACACTTTTTTGCAGCCATAATGAGAGTTGTTTTTCTTTTTCACGGAAATACTCCTCACCCTCTTTTTCAAAGATCTTTTTGACGCTGGTGTTCTCCATACTTTCGATAAGGTCATCCGTATCGATATTAACCCGGTGCAACTCTTTGCTCAGTTCACGGGCTAAAGAACCTTTACCAACGCCCATAAACCCCATTAAAATTATATTATTGTTTTTCATGGAGGTATGATAACAGAAAAACATTACGATGCTGTAATGTTTTTTGTCTAATATACTTAGTGTGACTTCTCATATAAAGGGCGACAGGTCATGCAATACTTTGCATAAGGTTTTGCCTTCAACCTGGCAGCGCCTATCTCTTCAGAACACATCTCGCAGGTATTGTAATTGCCCTTTTTGATTCGCTCAAGGGCATCTTCAATATCGACAAGTTCGGCCTTTTGTTGATCAGAAATAGCCTGTTCAATCATAGCATCGCTGCGCATCGAAGCAAAGTCCATGTCATCATTGTTCTCTTGAGTTTGCAGTTGATTGAGTTCTTTGGAAGCTAATTCAACATTTTGAAGGATATGTTCTTTTGCATTAAGAAGCTGATCTTTGAAAAATTCTAACTCTTGCGCTTGCATCTTCATTCCTTTACTGTATATATTCCTTTATTGAACCCTTTTTTTGCATAAAGTTTTCTTATAAAAAAAAACTGATATTGGTTTGTATGAGAAAAAGCGATATTATTGCGGGATCAAAATATCAAGGAAGATTCAATGAAAAAGAGTATAGTGGTTTTATTGCTAAGTATCTCGGCACTATTCGCGTGTCCAAATGCTGATAAATGCGACGGAACATGTCAGTACAAAGTAGATGCTCCAAAGATGTGTCCAAAAAAAGAGAACTGCCACAGTATGGACAAAGCGGGTTGCGATTGTGCAGTGAAATGTGCGTGTGAAGGTAAAGAAAAATGTGATTGTGGTGATGACTGCAGTTGTGAAAAATGTCAACAGAAAAAAGAGTTATAGTCTTTTTTAATTCTTCTTCAAGTGATTCGTGGTCATTATGGCCATGAGCATCTTGGACTCTCTCTTCTTTTTACCGCTCTAGGAGCTTAACTTAAAAAATATTCCTAATATGTAATGTCCAATACCAAACTATCCGGTTCGTTGTATAATATTTCAGAAAGGGAGGGGACGAGGATGTTAGTTAGATTCTTAATAATCGGATTGGTACTGTTTGCTTCGAATGCTTTTGCCCGACAAAACTATTCTGAACAGGGTATCGTTACATATAAAAAACTGTGTAAACAGTGTCATGGGAATCCGTATAAGGGTGCTGCAATGTTAAAGCAAAAGGAGTGGAAGAGATTGTTTAAAGATGGGGACGCAAAGATATTGGCTATACATATGAAGCATGAAAAAGCCAAGCAGATCTTTGAAAAATCCTACTATCAGAGTCGGCGAAAGCACTTAGTGAAGTTCCTGATCTCAAGTGGGAGCGATTCAGGAGTGATACCTGCCTGTGACGGCAATTTTTGTGGAAACTGACCCATTTGCTGTATAATGCATCCATGATTAAAAAACTTATACTCTCATTTTTTCTGATTATACTGGTACAGCTCTCATTTGTAAAATCCGTTGACCGAACGAGCTCAGAGCAGCTGGATAAGGCGTTTACACGATCAGTGACGGTTTTTGCCATTGCTCGTTCGCTTAATGGTCTGATCTCTGTGCTTCAGGGAACAGAAGTCTATGCGACACCGGCAGGTGTGGGTGTGAATTTCGCTGTGGGACAGATCGTTGATCCTATGAACGATATGGTAGAGCGTTTTTCATGGGTGATGCTGATGAGCTCCGTCTCCCTTGGTGTACAGGAGATATTGTTGCATTTTGGGCAGAGCCCAATGGTAGAGTTCTTCTTGGCGGTGAGCGTTTTGGTATTGTTAGGGATGATATGGATACCGAGGCTTTGGCACAAGCAGAGTTTCAATCTTGTTTTCAAAGCTTTTATCGTGTTCGGTTTTCTACGCTTTTTGGTTCCTTTGATCGTATTACTGAATGAAGGTATTTATACCTATACTCTTCACGATCGCTATGAGAGTGCGAAAGCTTCACTGGAAACGGCACATCTTCAGACAGAAAACATTGTACAACAGGTTCGTAAGGCTGAAATCCGCCATGAATCCAGCTGGTTTGATACTTTGGATATAACGCAAAAAGTCGAAAACTTTAAGATGAAGATGCAAGGGCTATGGGAAGCTTTAAAGCACAAGTTCAACAGTGCTATTGAATATATTCTTGTACTGATCTCGATCTTCATTGTTCAGAGTGTGCTCTTGCCGCTATTCTTTCTGTGGCTGTTTATGAAGCTCTTTAGAAGTTTTATGCAAAGTGATATAGCCGCTATCTTTGAAGAGTATTTGATGCCGACGCATCTCAAAAGGTGATTGTCTTCCAATCACTTTGGAGTGCTTTGGTCAGCATCTCTCCCGTATGGGTTAATTCGACACCCAGCTTTTCAAGTGTATCAGACACACCGTAATCATCTGTACAAACGATACATGCCTGGAGTCTGACACCGGTTTTTGCGATTTCCTGGACTTTTTCTTGCAGTTGCACATTTTCTGCCAAAAGCCTGGCTGAAGGACCCCAGATCATCAAAATAGCCTCATCCCAGTAGTTTCGGGGTAAGATGACGGAGGAGTATAGAAGCACCATCTTTTGGGCAACTTCGATCTCTTCTGTACTCCATATAATAAGCAGTTTGTTTGTCATGGATTATCCTGTTTTTTGAAGTATAACATGCTTTGGGGCGGAATGTTTTCCTATCCTTTATGATATAAGCCCTTTCATACCATAGCTTTTGTATAATTCGCGTAATTTAATCAAGGATAAGCTACATGATTACCTTTAGTGATTTGCTTTTAAAACTTCAGATGTTCTGGAAAGAACAGGGATGTAACATCGTTCAGCCCTATGACATTCCGGCGGGTGCTGGTACTTTTCATCCGGCAACTTTTTTACGTTCACTTGATTCCAAGCCGTGGTCGGTTGCTTATGTGGCACCTTCACGCCGTCCGACAGATGGTCGCTACGGGGAGAACCCTAATCGTCTGGGTTCTTATTACCAGTTTCAGGCCTTGATCAAACCGAGTCCGGACAATATCCAGGAACTTTACCTTAAAAGTCTGGAATATCTGGGACTTGACCTCAGTGAGCACGATATCCGTTTTGTTGAAGACAATTGGGAATCTCCGACACTGGGTGCATGGGGACTTGGTTGGGAAGTGTGGCTCAATGGTATGGAAGTTACACAGTTCACCTATTTTCAGCAAGTAGGCGGTATCTCCTGTGATCCGGTCGCCGTTGAGATCACTTACGGAACAGAACGTTTGGCAATGTACCTTCAGGGAGTCGACTCAGTATTTGACATTGTATGGAATGAGAACGAGCATGGGAAGACACTCTATAGAGATATCCATAAAGAGAGTGAGATCGAGTTCTCAAAATACAATTTCGAAGTAGCGAATACGGATATGCTTTTCAAAGATTTTGATGCAAAGGCACAAGAGTGTAAAGCAGCCTTGGATGAAGGACTTCCTCTACCTGCATATGACCTATGTATGGCTGCATCCAACACCTTTAATGTATTGGATGCACGTAAGGCGATATCGGCGACGGAGAGAGCAAACTATATCCTGCAGATCCGTGAACTTTCAAAAGGCTGCGCGGAACTTTACAAGGCGCAAGAGGATGAACGAAACGCAAGGGTCAGTGCGGAGTAGTAATTTAACCCGGAGAACCTTCCTTTTCTTTAAGCTTAGCTTGAGTATGATTAAATATAGTTATATTACAAGATGCTTTTGTCATAAAGTATAGTTATGATAAAAACGGTGAAATAGCATTTTTAATCAAAGGATGATCTGATGGCCTTATTTGCTAATACAAAGAAGTTAGAAGAACGTATTCAAGCACTTGAAGCTGAAAATGAATCGCTCAAGCGGGAAAACAGCAATCTACTTGATGAATTGTCATCTGTCTCAAATGAGGCGGTCTTGTCTAAAGGGCGGGATGAAGAGTATACTTTTTGTGATATTTCCAGGCATCAGAATGAGAAACTGATTGAAGGTTTGGCAACGGTTCAGAACCATTTGGTGAATGTGGTCGAAGAGACGCGGCTCATTGCCAATGATACCGATGAAATCGGAGAGAATGCAAAAAGTTCGAATGAGCATATCAATGTGATGAATGACTCTATCCACTCTCTGGGTGAACTGTCATCGGATTCGGTGCATGCGGTGGAATCCTTGTCCGGTCGTGTAGGGGAGATCAATACGATTATCGAGCTTATCCGGGATATTGCTGATCAAACGAATCTGTTAGCCCTTAATGCCGCGATTGAAGCGGCCAGAGCAGGAGAACATGGACGTGGGTTTGCCGTGGTTGCTGATGAGGTCAGAAAACTGGCCGACAGGACGCAAAAGGCCCTGGGTGAGATCTCTATGGTGATTACCTCAGTACAGCAAGAGACTCACGAGATCATTTCAAAATCGGAAGAGATTGACTCACATATGACCTCACTCTCCGAGACAGCGAATACCTTGAATGATGTCTTGAATATAAATGCCAAGGATGCTTCACATATCAATACCGCAGTAGAAGATCTGCGTGACCATATTTTTATTCCTCTGGCAAAAGTCGATCATATCTTGTGGAAAGCGAACACCTATCTCTCTGCCATCAAACGTGAACCTGCCTTCTCCTTTGTTGACCATCATTCCTGTCGCCTTGGGAAATGGCATGAAGAGGGTGAAGGAAAAGAACGTTTTTCAGCTATGCCGAGTTATTCGAAAATCCTCACACCTCATGCAGGAGTCCATGACGCGACGAAGGCTGTCTTTGATCTTATCCAGGATAAAGATGACAAAGACTGTACAAAACTTGCACAAGCCCTTGCGAAGATGGAGACCAACAGTGATGAACTGTTTGCCCTCTTGGAGAGTATCTTACAAGAAAAACGATAGTCATCCATCAACCCTTTCTCATTGACAAGTATCCTTTCTTTGTAAGGATCTTGTAGTACAATTTCTTTATGCAAACTTCCACAAAACTTATTGGCCAAATTGATACGATCATCTATCAGAACGAAAGTTTTTTCATTGCTGTTCTAAGTGACAAGACAAAGGTCTCCGGTGAATATGTTGAAGCCCCTGTCGACAGTCTTGTCGGGGCGGCAGTGACTTTGGAAGGGGAGATGGTCGAGCACAAGAAACACGGGTTTACTTTCAAATGCAGTTCCGTAAAAGTAAACCAATCTGAACTCTTTTTCTTCTTGAACCGCGTCATCAAAGGTTTTACGAAGAAACTGACTGCCGATCTCATTGAAAAGTTCGGCGAAGAAGGTCTGATCGATGTATTGGACAATAATATCGAAAAGCTTTTGGAATTCAAGGGTGTAAAAGAGAAAAAACTTGAACGGATACAAAAGAGCTGGAAACAGTTTCGTTCCGTTCGTGAACTTGGGGAATTTCTCGCTCCCTTTGATGTCAGTTCGGCGATGATCCATCTGATTGCAACTCAGCTCAAAGAGGTTCCCAATCCCGCTGCAAAGATAAAGAAAAACCCCTATGTACTGACACATATTAAGGGTATAGGTTTTAAACGTGCAGATGAAATTGCCAAAAAGATGGGCGTTGGGGATCAGGATGAGAACCGGTTACATGCAGCTACAAACTATCTGATACGTGAGATGTGCGATATGCAGGGGAACTCCTGTATTTCCAAGTACAGATTGTTTGAGCGTCTGGATGAAGAATTGGGAATGTTCAATCAGCAGGCTTTGTATGAAGATACGATCTTGCAGTTGGTACACGAGGGTCATCTGCACATGTTTGGGGATCTGCTTGCACCGGATATCTATTTTTATGCAGAAGAGTTTATTCTCAATTACATAAAGAGGAAGTGCCAACAAGATTTTGGAGTGATTAAAAAAGATCTTGACAGCTTTATTGCTACCCGTGAGAAGAGTGCAGGGTTTACACTTTCCCAAGAGCAGAGACGTGCAGTGGAAATCCTCAATGAAGGTTCATCCATCCTCCTCTTGGTCGGGTATGCGGGAACAGGAAAGTCCACTTCTGCACGACTTATACTGGATCTTATGGCGGAGAAAGTCGGAGAGAACTCGATCATGTGTACGGCACTCTCGGGTATCGCTTCGCAACGTATTTCCGAGACGACAGGCTATCAGAGTCAGACGATCCAGAGTCTGATTGTCAGATATGAAGACAAGGACGAGGGGATGCCTTATAAGGTCGTACTTTTGGATGAGGCATCCATGGTCAATTCTATGCTCTTTTTCCAGCTGATCAAGATGATTGATGATGATGCGATCTTTATTATCGTGGGGGATGATGGACAACTTCCTCCAATCGGGGCGGGTAACGTACTTTCGGATATGATCAATCTTGATCTGGCACCAATGGTAAAATTGACAAAACTTTATCGTCAGAATGAGAAGCAGGCGATAGCGTTGGTTGCGAACACAATCCGACAAGGCGAGGTCCCGAGGTTTTATGAAGAGTACGATGATTTTCATTTTCAAGAGGTAAACATCCCCAATTATTATCAGCTGAAGAACTCTTTGAGCAAGCCCCAGTTACAAGAGTTACGTGAAGAACACTCCAATCGTGTACTTGCTTCAATCATGCATCTTGCTGTAGAAGAGATACCCCATTCCCGGGAGTTTTTAAAGACAAAAGATATATCGGGGTACTTGAAGGCTTTTCAGGTGATCACACCGATGAAGGGCGGGGCTTTGGGAAGTGAAAACCTAAATCAGGTATTGCAAGAATATTTCAACCCTACTTCAAAGGAGCATATCAAGGCAGGAAAATATGAGTATCGTTTGATGGATAAGGTCGTACATATCAAAAATGAGAACATGCCATGTAATACTCCCGAAGGGTTTAAAGAGCAGAGTGAAAGCTTTGAAAAGCGAGTGTTCAATGGTATGGTGGGTTTGGTTTTTAGGATTGATCTGGATGAAGAACTATTGCATGTGTTTTATCCCAATGAGGAGCTTATCGTTCAATATGATTTTGATCAGCTCAAATCCCACCTTTCACTCTCCTATGCGCTTACAATACACAAGGTACAGGGGATGGAATATGAATCGGTTGTCATCCCTATTAGTTTTTCGCATTTTATCATGCATAATACCAAGCTACTATATACAGCGATCACTCGGGCGAAGGGACAGTGCCACCTGGTAGGTGAGGGAGCTGCATTTGAAGCAGGCTGCCGCAGGTTGGATACGACTAAACGGGAGACGGTATTGCAAGCTCTAGTCTCACAGACACGATAGTCTGTAAGGCATTTTTTTTAGATGAACGTACCCTTGAATCTTGTTTATCCGAACATTCATGAAATGTAAGTTTTATTTATACTTTACTGCGTTAAGATAGAGTATGATTTTTTTAAAATATAAGCAGCCCAAGGCAGAATACGTACAGTTTCAGCGTCTGATCTTTGGACTATGTATTCTTATCGGTGTTTTGTTCCAGCGGATAGAGTTTATTTATGCTTTTTTGATTTTAAGCCTTTTGAGTTTTATAACGACGATGAACTATTCTCCAACGACGATGCTGTACAGGCTTTTCAGTTTTATTCTGTCCAAACCCTTGTTTGAGACGGCTCCGCAATATGCACATTCTTATATAACCAACCGTTTAGCAGAGATATTTGAAGATCTGATGCGCATAGCAGGTGGTACATGTATTGTTTATCTGTATTCGCAGAACGAATTGGCCGCATGGATGTTAGGTTCATTTATGGGGATCGCCATGTTGATATCAGGTTTTTTTGGCTTCTGTCTTTCATCTTTGCTCTATATCGGGTACAAAAAACTTATGCATAAGATTGGAGCTCTGGATGATTGAGCAGTCCCCGGAAGAGGTGAGTCTTTTTACGCAGCAAGAGGGTAAGACAAACAAAAACTGTGTCTTGGCGCGTAACGGGTTTAAACCTTATGAGCGGTGTAATTATTGTCAGCTTCAGGTTAAGTCATGTATGGGGATGCACCTTAATCTCTTTACTTTTTTAATCGGTTTCTTTGTGATGATGTTTTTGTTCATCGATGACCCAATGCTGATTCGTTTGAATATTGTTGTCGTGATCGCACTCTTTTTTGCTCTGGGGTATGAAGTGACGGTCAATACCGATGCTTTGGCGCGGGCCGATTTTATGAACCAAAACCTGAATGAGAAGTTGCATAAACATTCGAGCAGTCTTGAGGAAGAGATTAAAAAACGCACGAAAGAGCTTCAGCATCTGGCAGTACATGATACGGTGACCGGTCTATATAATCGTTATGAGTTTGAAAAGCGGCTTTCTTTTGCCTTGAAATATTCCTCCAAGGCTGCGGGACAAAGTTTCATGTGTTATGTCGATCTTGATCAGTTCAAGATCGTCAATGATACTTCCGGACATGCGGTGGGGGATGAGCTCTTGAAGCATATCTCTTTGATCTTGCAAAAGGGAGTAGGGGAGAAGGATATAGTTGCCCGTTTGGGAGGAGATGAGTTTGGAATCCTGTTTGTAGGAAAGAGCCAAGAAGAGGTCGTGAAGATGGCTGAGAAGATACTGCGCTCGATCAAGGAGTATCGATTTAGCCATGACGGTAAGGTGTTTGTAGTGGGTGCCAGCATGGGAATGGTCCCGATAGAACGTGAGTGCTGCTCACTTGTAGATATTATCTCTGCAGCAGATGCCGCCTGTTATGAGGCGAAGGAAAAGGGGCGTAACTGTATTCACATTACAAGCCGGAATGATCATAAGATGCAAGAGCGTAGAGGTGAGATGCAGTGGTTGGCCAAGCTTACCGAGGCTTTGGAAAATGAACATTTTCGCCTTTATGTACAGCCGATAATCCCGTTGCACCATAGTAATGAGTCTATCAAGCATTATGAGGTTTTGATACGCTTGGAAGACAAAGACGGAAGGATCATCTCTCCAATGGCCTTTATCCCTCCTGCAGAACGTTACGGAGTGATGAACCGCATCGACAGATGGGTGATCGAGGCTGTGTTCAAAGAGTATGTTCATCTTCAGGAACACAGCTCGCAACTTTATCGTTTTAGTATTAATCTCTCAGGGACCTCATTGAATGACGAAACGATGGGTGCCTATATTGAAGGCCTTTTTCATACCTATAATGTGCCGTATCAGTCAATCTGTTTTGAGGTAACGGAGACTGCTGCCGTTTCCAATTTGAATACGGCACTGAAGTTTATCAATCGTATGCGCTCCTTAGGCTGCAGGTTCTCTTTGGATGATTTTGGTTCGGGTCTCTCTTCTTTCTCGTATTTACAGAACTTCCCGGTAGATTATCTGAAGGTAGACGGTGCATTTGTCTGTGATATCGATGAAAACCTTATTAACCGGGCAATGGTACAGTCTATCAACGAGATATCCCATGTAATGGGGATGAAGACGATTTGTGAATTCGTTGAGAACGAGCATGTGGAAAAAGTGCTGTTAAGTCTGGGTGTTGATTATGCCCAAGGCTACTATTATGCCGAACCTGAGCCAATCTCATCGTTGGCATGAGATAAAAGGTGCTTGCAAAAGTGTTAATACATATTTTAGATAAAGCGTGATAGCATATGTGCACTTATGAACATCAGCTTTATATCTGATTGGGGTCTTCATCTATAAAGGAATTCAATGCGTTATTATCTACTCATATTGATGGCTGTCATCTCTTATGCTTCATCCTATCCTAAAATCTTCTCTTCTGCGGGGGATAGTGTGTATGAGAGTATGGATAGGTATAGGAAGATCAAAGGCCTGGACGTACATCTTGAGCGTCCGGAACTTTTTGAGGCATTTTTAATCGATGCCAATGCCAGTCTTCAAAAAGGGATTGCGATTGATGCACTTTTGGACGACCCGGAAGCTGCAATGGATAAGAGTCAGATCAAAGCCTATGCCAAAACGCTCCGTATCCTGAGTAATCGTCACGAAGCGATCGATCAGCAGCTGGAATCAGACATACAACGTTTTTACCAGAAGGGTGATTATCAAAGTCTAGGTGTCATGTATCAAGCCGGTTTTTATCTTGATGCAAAGATACTTAGGGACTTGAAGAAGTATGAGAAAGAAGCGAATAGGCCTAAGCCGGTCAAAAAAACTGCCAAAGCTCCTGAGCCGACAAAGACTGTTGATACTCTGAAACCGGAGCAAAAGCCTACTCAAACGACTGCTGCGAGTGCAAGTACCCCTGTCGCTGCCATTGAACCTGTCCAAATACAAGCCTCTGTGATACCTCCTGTACAAAAGAGTATAGCGCCGGTGGAAGATGTGAAACGCGAATTGACGCCTTTGGAGTATTATCAAGAGAGTCTTAAGAGTCTAAAAGAAGAGCTGTATGCCCTAAGAGAAGTCAGTAACGGGGTGGATGAGGAACTTCAGAACCAACAAAAGACAGCTTGTCTGAACGATATTACAGCGGTAAACTACTGGATGATCAGGGTCTTGCAAGATCAAAACGATGCATGCGGTCTAAGAGATGCGATCAAGCAGATGAAATCCTACGATAAAGCAGCATCTGACAGTTGTGGAAGAAGTGCCATGCGTTATGTAGAGTGGCATGGACGCATCCGACCTTATGTGGGCAAACGGCTGTTTGAAGCGGAAGCAAACTGTGTACGCTAAGGTGTAAATACCTTTTGAACATAATCTTCCGGACCTTGTAAAAGTTTAGGGTTTTTGATCGGGTCCAGCCATCGCATCAGTAACAGCAGGTCTGCTTCAGGCATGGAAGTACAGCCTGCCGTAGGAGACCCTTTTGATTTTTGTATGTGCATAAAGATACACGAACCTCTTTTGTGGTGTTGCTGTGCATTATAGTCGATGACAATACCCAGTTTATAAAGGTCATCTTTCCGTCGCATCTCTTCATAGCTTTGATACTGTGTCCTGGTTTCCGTACGTATTAGTCGATTGTAGTCAATAGAATCAGTGTCATCTACACAGATATCTAGTGAATCGACCTGATGATAAGGAAAATTGAAATCGTGATTTTCATATCCAAAAAAATATACGAATGAGAAAAGACCCGCAGGCGCTTTACCGTCGCCTTCATACTTTAAATGTCCATTCTGTGAGGATTCTGCCCAAGCCATACCCTTACGTCCCACGTTTACACTAATCGGCATAAAAACCTGCTGCCAACCCGAGGGATGTTTCTCATAGGTGTAGAGCATGGCAGTAGTTGCGTTGAGCTCTTTGGCACTGACGATGACAAGCTGTTCAGTCTCATGAGGGATAATCGGCAGCGCATACAGTTTTAAAGTGATGAGTAGTAGAAGTAGCTTTTTCATAATAATTTCAATAACTTAGTTTGATTTAAAGATAACTATAATACCATAATCGTAATTTATAAGCAGGAAGCTAATTATGAAAATCCGTCCAGCGAAAGTCGAAGATGCAGCATTTATAGCGTGGGCAATCTTAGAATCTTCCCGTGCGGGAAAGAAACAGGGAGTCTTTGACCTTCTTTTCTCTCCTGCAGAAGATATTCCTAAGACCCTTGAGATGCTTGTGTCTCACGAGGTAAAGACAATCTGTCATTACAGTAATTTCTTGATCGCTGAAGTGGATGGAAACCTGGCAGGTGCTCTATGCGGGTATGACGGATACAAGATCTCATGGGAAAGTATGAGTGAGGCCCTTGAACAGATGGGCTGCCAGGGGGATTACAAAGAGCGTATTGCTGCTTATCTGATGTGCGAACCAAGTGTGGAGAAGAATACTTTGGTACTGGACTTTATGATCACCAAAGAGCGTTTTCGCGGCCTTGGAGTCGTGAAAGAACTGGTGAAAAAGGTTCTGTTAAATGCACGCTTAAAAGGTTTTAGACGTGCTCAGACGGGTATTGAAATCGGTTCTGTCGAAACCCAGATGGCTTATGAAAAGATGGGCTTTACTGCCAAAGAAGAGAAAAAGAGTGATTACTATCTTGAGAAGTTTGGTCGCCCGGGAATCACCTCTTACGTGGTGGAGCTTTAGATAGAACACTTAACAAGCCTCTCCCTTCTACCTCCCCTGTTAGCTATCGTTATGGCCCTGTTGACAAGACAGGTGTTTGTCTCCTTGCTTAGTGGTATTATTTTAGGTGAGTTGATTCTCCTTGGCGGGGATCTTCTGGCACTCTTCCCGGTGACTATTGATAAACTGCTTTCTCAGTTCCAAGAAGCTTGGAAGATAAAGACCCTTTTCTTTGTGATCATGGTAGGATCCATCATTCGTCTCATCTCCAGTTCGGGTGGGATCGAGGCCTTCATCTCCTATGTCGGCAAAAAACGTATTCAGAACAAGCGTGACACGCTTCTTATGGGCTATTTTATTGGTGTCGTCATCTTTTTGGAATCTTCGATCACAGCTTTGGTCGTTGGTACATTGACCAAGCCTTTGGCCTCAAAATACAAGATCTCAAAAGCCAAACTTGCATATCTGTGCGACAGTACCTCTTCTCCTGTATGCTCTCTTTTCCCGTTTAACGGTTGGGGAGCTTTGTTATTGGGATTGATCGGTGTACAGATTTCCGAAGGGGTGATAGAAGGAGAAAAGCTTTCGCTTCTTGTATATGCGATACCTCTGAACTTTTATGCCATTGTGACAATGATCGTTCTTTTTGGCGTTATCTATAGCGGTAAAGACTTTGGCGAGATGAAGAGGTCCGAGTCACTCGCAATAGTAGAACCGGAAATAAGAGATACCGATGACAGAGGGAAGGGTACAGATGTACGGGCGATGTTCTATCCGATTGCAGTGATGTTGCTGAGTGTACCGCTGTTCTTGTATTTGACAGGGAAGGGAAACATCCTTGAGGGTTCAGGTTCTGCATCTATCTTCTATTCCGTCCTAGCGACGCTGGTATTCATGGCGATCTATTATGTGACTCAGAAGATCATGGGATTTGAGAAATATATGTATGAGTTAAAGATGGGTGCAGGAAGTATGGTGGGGATTGGTGTGATACTTCTGCTGGCTTTTGCATTGGGAGAAGTGACGGTAGAACTGAAAACAGGTCCGTACCTAGCCTCTTTGGTAGAAGGGTTTTTAAACCCTGTCTATCTGGCCGGCTTGATCTTTGTTATATCGGCATTGATCTCTTTTTCGACAGGCACTTCCTGGGGGACTTTTAGTATCATGATCCCGATCGCCCTTCCAATGGCGGCAGTACTGGATGCGAATATTCCTCTTGTGATAGCGGCAGTGATATCAGGAGGAGTTTTCGGTGATCACTGTTCACCTATATCGGATACGACGATCATCTCGGCTATGGCAGCTGAATGCGAAACCATCGAGCATGTCAGAACACAACTTCCATATGCACTTTTTAGCGGAGTGGTCGCTTTAGTTCTGTTTATCTTTTTTGGGTATTATTATCAGTAAAATGGATAGGAGAAAAGATGAAGATTTTGACATCGTTAGTCACCGTAAGTTTGCTTTTAAGTACAGGGCTATATGCTAAGAAACCTGAACACGCGGGTCAGGGGAAGAAAGAGAAAGCACATAAAAAACATCAAAAGAAGCTAAGGGAAACAAGTTATACCTTTAGTAGACAAGAGAAAAATACGATTCAAAACTATTACCGAAGCCTTCCGCCGGGTCTTCAAAAGAAGATGCGCCGTACCGGAACACTGCCTCCGGGATGGGAAAAAAAGCTCAATGTGGGCAAGCCTCTGCCTCAGGAATATATCACTATTGCTAAACCGGTGCCTTATGAACTCTCTGCTCAGCTTCCGGCTGGACCGATAGGGTCAAAACTACTGCAGATAGCAGATCGTGTAGTGCGGGTCGAAGCCGGTACAAATATGGTAATAGAAGCGTTGAAGTTTTAGAAGATCTCCTCTTCTATAACCCGCTCGAGTTGTGCCATCGCATCGTATAGCTGAAAGTATG
Source organism: Sulfurimonadaceae bacterium (assembly GCA_041562555.1). GTDB lineage: Bacteria > Campylobacterota > Campylobacteria > Campylobacterales > Sulfurimonadaceae. The sequence goes on along the minus strand of JBFEXS010000003.1, from coordinate 34,092 downwards.
CGCCATAATAATCAACTTGAGAACGGGCTAAAAAACGCTGTGCGTCAAGCATCAATGAGGTATTGGCGACGTTGGCTTCAAACTGGTTTTTGGTAATCCTAAAGTTCTCTTTTGCTTGTTCCAAGGCCTTTTTGGCGACGGTGATCTGGTTTCGTGCAAGAAAGTATGCTTCGTTTGCTTCTTCAAGTTGCAGATCAAGTTCAAGGTACAGGTCATTCAGACGTTCATTACTCGCACTCTCCTGGTGCATCAATGAAGCACGCTTTGCCTGATCGGAACCTCCTTCGTAAAGATTCCATGTGAGTGTAAGCGAAGTAGTGGTCTGATCATGGGTCTGGAAGGTCGCACCACCATCAGGAATCGGGTCTTCTCCGGCCATCTGGTATTTTGCTGCTACATCGACTTTCGGATAGTAGTTTGCTGCGGCTGCTTGATAGGCATGGTGCAGACTCTCTTGCCGGGCCTGTAAGAGTTTGAGTTCACTTCTATTGTCGAGCATCTTTTCTTTAAGTGTTTCAAGGGAAATTTCTTTGATTTCACGTTTGATCTTTTCAAGCTGTTCATCTCGAAGCAATTGGGATCCAAGAAGACGTTTGAGGGTGTAAAAAGCCAGGTTCACATCTCGTTTGGAACGAAGCAGTGCCTGTTTTGCGGAAGAGAGTTCCACATCGACCTGTAGATAATCATTTTTGGCAAACAGTCCTTGTTCATAGAAGTTCTTGGCATCTTTGTGCTGTTGTTCTAAAAGGGTGATGGTCTCCTGAGCGATACGGATCTGTTCCTTGGAACGTAGATAGTTTATATAGGCAAGGTGGACTTGCAGTCTTAGATCTGCTTTACTTGCTTCATGGGTATAGTAGGCGACATTCTCATTCTCCTGATTTAATTTGAGGGTATGTGTATCAAAAAAACCGTTGAAGAGATTATAACTGAGCGTAGCATCTGCCGACGAAGAGGAATCTGCTCCCACAAAGTTCTTCTGTGAAAACTCTGAATAGCCATAGGATAGATTGAGCTTTGGTTTAAAACCGGAATAGGCGGCATAGGTGTCCTCTTTGGAAGCTTGAAGCAGCAGGGACTTTTCTTTAAGACTTGGGTTGTTTTCCATAGCTCTGTTAATGGCCTCATCGATATTCAAAGCAAATAATGACAAGGCAGAGAAAATGAGTATGAACAGGACTTTCATTGATTGGCTCCTTGATCAGTTGAGGTAAGCTGGGAGGGTGTTTCCCCTTTTATAGCAAAGAGAAGAAGTGCCGGTATCACGAAAAGGGTAAAGAGGGTTGAGAGGGAAAGCCCTCCGGTGATGACAGAACCTAAACCCCTGTAAAACTCCGAGCCCGGACCCGGTGCAAGAATCAGAGGAAGCATACCAAAAAGAGACGTAAGCGTACTCATGAAAATAGGACGTAGGCGTGAGTGTGTGGCTTCGATAACGGCTGTTTTATGTTCCATAGCATGATAACGTATCAGATTAAGGCTTTGATGTACGATCAAGATCGCATTATTGACCACGATCCCGATCAGGATGATAAAGCCAAGCATGGTCAATATGTCGAGGGCCTGAGGAGCCAAGAAATTATTGGTTAAGCTCAATCCGATAAATCCTCCGGCCGTAGCAAGAGGCAGGGTGACTAAAATGATCAGAGGGTAGAAGAAGTTTCCAAAAAGTGCTGCCATCAAAAGATATGTGATGATAACGGCAAGGATCAGGTTGTATCTCATGCCTGAGATAGTCTCTGTTAGTTTGTCTGCCGTTCCGGTGAGCCTGAGCGTGATGTTCTTATTGTGAATCTGTGGAAGGACTTTGTTCTGGACGATTTCAATGCTCTCAGAAACACTTAGACCTTTAGGCGGAGTCACCTGAAGCGTAACGGTGCGTTTGCCCCCGAGGTGACGGATCACACTTATGCTGGTGCCACGTTCCAAGGTGGAAAGGGAATCAAAGGTAACCAATTCGCCATTTGGTGTTGCAACAAGGGCATGATACAGCTCTTCAGGTGTTGTGATGGTCTCTTGATCTGCTTTGAGAATAAGGTCAATTTTCTTTTTTCCATCGACTTTAAACTCGGATACCTTGCGTCCGTCCATCAAGACATCGGCAAGTATACCCAGACTGCGCGCATCGAGTCCAACCGTCTGTAAACGTTCTCTGTCCGGAATGATCTTGATCTCCGGAAAGAGAAGCTCAATGGACGGTTCCGGTCGTATTTGGGCTCCCGGGACTTCCTTATATAAGATCTCAAAAAGTTGACCCGCGACCTTGGTGATCTCTTCAATAGATGATCCGCTGATATCAATATCCACACTGCGCCCCTTGCCCAGGCCCCGTTCAAAAACACCGGCCTGTTTTGAGATACCAAAGATACCGGGATAGGAGTTTGTCACCTCCTTCAATACAGGCATGAGCTCAGCTACACGGGAGGGATCCTTTGCCAAGACACCAAAGACCATGAAATCTCCTCCAGAGACAAAGAAGAGACGTTCGACCTGGGGATAACCGTCTACTTCAGACCGGGTGTATTTTTCCATACGTTTCCAGATATCTTCGCCTATACCTTTTCGTTCTTCATAAGAAAGTCCTGGGGGAGGGATCATGATGTTAAAGACAAGGTTTCTGTTTCCTTGCGGCAGATACTCCATCTTAGGGAAAAGAAGATATGAACTTATACCGGAGAAGAGAACCAGAAGTGCAACGGTAGTCAATTGATGGGATCTGCTTTTAAGTGTCCACTTTACGAAAAACATGATTTTATCATTGATCATATGTCCCAAAGATACAATAGCGGAGGCCTCTTTATGCTGGTGGGTCTCATGTCTGGAGAACTTCATAAGTTGATTCCACAGCATCGGGATGACTGAGATGGAGACAAAAAGTGAAAAACTGACAGCTGCGGTTACGGCGATAGCGATGTCTTTGAAAAGTTGGCCTGCTTCATTCTCCAAGAAGATGATCGGCAGAAAAACTGCGATAGTCGTGAGTGCTGAAGCGATAAGTGCACCCCACACTTCATTGGTCCCATCCAGTGCTGCGTCGAAGAACTTTTTACCCATTTTCTTATGTCGGTCGATGTTTTCCAAGACAACAATGGCCGAGTCAACAAGCATACCGACGGAAAAGGATATACCGGCAAGAGAGATGGTATTAAGGCTTCGTCCAAGGGCTTCTAGGATTATAAAGGTCGCAATAATACTGATAGGAATGGCAAGGGCAATGACCGTCGTTGAGGAGATTGCCCGTAAAAAGATCAGTAAAACGATGATTGCAAGCAGTCCACCTACAAGTATGTTTTGTTGTACAAGGTCGATAGCCCCCTGAATATAGTCGCGCTTGTCATTTAACCATCGGATCTTTAAGCCCATCTCCTTGAGTTGTTTTTCATTGAGTTCGTTGACCATGGCTTCGACATCATCGGTAAGTTTTACAATATTGGCATCATTTTCGGGCTTGACGCCGATAATAAGTCCTTTGATCCCATCGACAAGTGAGATGGCAGATTTTTTTGCATGTCCGTAACGCACCTGGGCGACTTCGGATAATCGCAGTTCCTGTGAACCGTTGGCAACAAGAACCAGGTTTCTGATATCTTCAGGAGATCTGTATTGAGAAGTGGTACGGATGCGATAAGAGCGGCGAGCAACATCCATGGAACCGGCAGAGACATCAATATTATTACGCTGGATGGTCGAAATAATCGTATCGATGCTTAACTTGTGTGCGGCCACTTTTTGCATATTTAAAACAACTTGCATCTCGTTAGGCGTTCCTGAACGCATAAAAAGCTCCGCAACCCCCGGGATACGTTCGTAATGCTCGCGCACTTCATTCTCCAAGTAGGTCTTGTAATGATCAATATCGATTGGATTGTCCTCCAAGGTCTGAAGCATGGTCCAGATCACCGGTGAAGCGCTCTCTCCGGTGGCTTTGATAACAGGTTTTTGCACGTTTTCCGGGTAGGTATCGACCTCGTTGAGCTTATTGGATACATCCAGCATCGCTTTGTTGATATCGACTCCTAGCTTGAAGGTTAGGGTCAATGAACCGCTGTTGTCTTTGGCCTTTGACTCATATTTCTCCAGTCCGGGTGTGTTTTTTAGAACAAGTTCCTGCTCTTGAATAATATCGCGTTCAATCTCCTTGGGACTTGCTCCGGGCCATGTAGTGTTAACGGCGATCTCGGGCTGTATGACATTGGGTGTAAGCTGTTTGGGTAAACGGCTTTGTGCAATCAATCCAAAGATGAGGATCAGAAAGACACCGACAGTGATGACGACAGGCTTTAATAATGAAAACTTTATCATGGATTGATCTCTTGTCCCGGACGTATACGTTCATTTCCTTTAGTGATTACCTGATCACCGACGTTTAGTTCAGTGGAGGAGACGGCAATCTTATTCTCTTCGTAAGAAATGACTTCTACTTGAAGCATCTGGGCTTTGTTATCCTTGATGATAAAGACGACATCTTTCCCAAAACGCTTGATAAGACTGTCTCTTGGTACAAGAAGGACTTGTGTATTGCGTGATTTTTCCAGATCAAGTTGGGCTTGCATCCCATCAAATAACAGAGTGTCTGTATCCAGAAGACGAAGTTTTAAGGGGAAAGTGCGCGTCTTGATATCTCCACTGAGGAGTTTTCCGATGAACCTGCTTTTATATGTTTTATCATTGATACGTACATCCGGGCCTGTCTTTTTTGACAGCGTATGGATATAGGTGGAGGGGAGATAAAAGGTCGCATCTATCACGGATGGATTGATGAGCAAGGCAACCTGAGTCCCTTCTTTTAGCCATTCACCTACCTGTACATTCCGCTGGGCAATTTGGCCAGAAAAAGGAGCGTAAACAGCTTTTTTTGCCTTTGCGATAGTTTGCGCTTGTAAAGAAGCTTTCAGGGAGATGAGTTCCTGTTCCAGTTGAAGTTTGCGGAAATAGAACTCATCATATTTTTGTTGTGAGATGCTCTCTTTCTCCAAAAGGGTTGCGTAACGTTTAAAGTCCAATTCTGCTTTTTGCAAGGCATATTCTGAAGCCTTGATCGATGCCTTGGTCGATTTGATCTGGGCATCGATGATCTGGCTGTCGGTTTTTAAAAGGAGCGTACCTTTTTTGACATAATCACCTTCATCAAAATAGAGTTGGGTGATCAGACCGTCACTTTCGGCGGCAAGACGGGACTTTTGATTGAAACTAAGGGTCCCGTTGAAGCGTTGTGAGGAAAACAGGTCACCCCGTATAACGGGTTCAGTCACCACAGATGCGAATAGCGGCAGGGCAAGTAAGATAAATATGATGGGTCTCATGATAGTTTCTCCAAAGCGGGGATCTGTTTCAACTGTTGTAAAACCTGCAAAAATATTGTCAGGTCATCCTTTGAGAACTGTGCCCGAAGATTGGAAATGATTTTGTCAGAAACAGGAAGAATCTCCTTCATGATCTGCTCTCCTTTTTTACTCCAATGAATCTTATAAGCCCGTCGGTCATCCTGCTTTGGTATGCGCAGCAGCATCTCATTATTGACTAGGGTATTGATCATACGGGTGATCGTCGTCTTGTCTTTAAAGGTGATCTCAGAAAGCTGCGTTGGTGTGATCTCAGGGTTTTCCTGCAGAGATTTCATAATCACATATTGCTCGGAAGTAAGTCCATAGGGCTTTAAAAAGGTATTGAATCGGTTTTTCATGGCATTGGCAGTCATATTGACCTGAAAGCCAAGAGAGTCTTCTAATTTATGCATTGCTCATTCTTTCAATATAGTTGTAGATGCAATTATATGTGATACAACTATATTGAAAGCTTAATATAAATAATTAGTTGTGTAAAAAGGTGTCAATCTTTTGCATGTGTTAAACAAGGGTAAGCATTGACTTGCAGCAGCGTTATATACTTTAGTATACTCCGCTTATGAAAAATAGACTTTTTACCTTGGAATCGGATTTGTTTTTAAAGAGAGGATCAGAGGAATTTCTAAGTGTGAAAAGGGTACAATTGCTCGAGAATATCAGTGTGTATGGTTCCATTGCAAAAGCTGCCAAAGCTTCGAACATAACCTATAAGACGGCTTGGGCCTGGATTGACAAGATGAATTCACTGGCACCCAAGGCCTTGGTTCAGAAGATCAGTGGCGGTACAGGTGGGGGTGGAACCATCATTACTGCATATGCCAAAGAACTGATATGCCGTTTTGAAGAGATCACGGCCTTGCATGCGAAACATATCATGAGTTTGCAAGAAGGCTTTGAGCATCTTGAGGATGATGGTTCTGAGGATTTTAGTTTTTCCAGGCTTGAAGCGCGGATTGTTGAAATATCCAAAAAGGATACAAGAGCAACTTTAAAATTAAGACTTTCCTCAGATGAGGAGATAGATGCACAAGTTCCTCTTGCTTTTGTAGATGTACACAAGCTTGCGTGTTTTATGGATGTTTCTGTTTTGATTGAATCCGAAGCGGTTTCAGTTAGCAGAAACCTCAATGAAGCATTAAGCAGTCGCAATAGTTTACACACGAGTGTAAAGGATATTGTGGTCCAGGGAGATCATGTGATCTTACAACTCCTGTTGAGCAGCGGTGAGTTCCTGACTGCATGGATTACACGACAAAGTTATGAGAATTTAAAGATACAAAAAGAGGATAGCTTATTGGCAGTTTTTAAAGCCTATAGCATCACTCTTCTACCACGGGGAGAATAATGAGATCAATCAATATATTATTAAGCCTATTAGCATGTACGGCATTGGAGGCTAACACGGACAGTGTCAAGCAGACGATACAGCCTAATTATATGGTCAATTATGAGGAGTTGCCTTCAGCTGTCGAGCATATCTCTGATATCTTTTCAGAGGGTATGTTTTATGGACGTTTACGTACGAACTGGTTCTTTTTTGATTATCGGAAGGAGAGTCTGACAAAAGAGGATCATAATATCCTGGGTATCGGTGGGAGTCTGATGTACAAGACAGCACCCTATGCAGGCCTGTCAGCTACAGTAGGTGTGAATTACACGAGTGCGGGTAGCGGTATTGACAACCAGTCCAGCGATCCCGCATTTTTAAGAGCAGGCAAAGACGTTATAAGCCGATACAACAGTGTCAATGGCAAGGGGAGCTCTTTTGCTGTTTTGTCTCAATCCTATCTGCAATATGAACATAAGCGTTTTAAAGCACGCGCGGGTAGAGAAATATTCAATAGTTTTTTTACAAAGTCGAATGATTCGAAGATGATCCCAAATACCTTCGAAGGAGTAACCTTAGAAAGTAAGGATATTGAAGAGACCCGTCTGCGGGCTGCTTATCTGACACGTCAAAAGCTGCGTGACCATGATAACTTTCACTCGGTAATCATGTATGACGACAGAATAGATACTACCTCAGGAGTCGTCAATGCCAAATGGGATGAAAATGATGATTCGGCGATCCATAAAGGCCTTAGCTATACCAACTTTGACAAGGTGGGACAGGAAAAAAATCCGGGTCTGTTTATTGTCGATGGGTATACGCGGGCTTTATTGGATAAGAATTTGAAATTGAGTGCTTCGGCTCTGTATTTGAAAGACCTTTTCTCCACAGCAATGGTAGAACTCAACTACAGTATTGATCTGGGGAATGGATATAGTCTGACTCCGGGATTCCGCTACGTAGAACAGTTTGATCATGGTGCAGGTGAGATTGGGGGAGCCAGTCTTAATGGTCTTGCTGCCAGTGACGCAAATGGCGGGACAGCAGACGTAAGAAGTCGATATAAAAATGCAGATAGTGTTGATACCTATATGCTGGGGGCACGTTTGATCTTAGATAAAGATGCTGCCTCGTTTTCGTTTGGGTATACCGGTATTGCCGATCAAGCAGACTTTATCACACCGTGGCGTGGTTTTGTTACGGGCGGATATACCCGTGCTATGGCGAGATATAACTGGTTAGCGAATACAGAGTCATTCCGTCTACGTGGTACCTATGATTTTGATCAAGCCAATATCGTTAGCGGACTGCAGACCTATCTATCATTCACACGTGAAGATTATGATGAGGTGAAGTATACAGGTCTGGATTCAAACGTCTATTATTTCGGATTGATTCAGGAACTTGAAAAGGTACCGAACCTGTCTTTACGTTTTCGTACTGAGTATGTTGAACGTCTTGCGGCATCAAGTGATGATCATGCAGAAGTGAGAATGGAATTAAATTATTTATTTTAGACCATTTTAAAAAAACTGATTGTGTTTAAATCTGTTTTAGTTGAAATAGATTATTGCATATGCGTAAATTTGATAAATCTTGAAAAAAAATCTATTTTTTCTTGGGTTTTGAGAGATGAGTCGCTATAATTTCGCCATTAAAAATGCTTGGGAATGATTTAAGCCAAAGCAAACATAACAGATACTACCATATCTGAAACGCATTATTGAAGGTATCAGAAACAATGAAGCCAGCAGGTCTTGAAAATTTAGGGTTAGATAATATTGGACAGGTTTTTTATAATCTGAGTTATGACGAATTAATTGATCATGAGCTGAAAAATGGCGAATGTAAAATGACGACGAACGGTGCAACGACAGTTGATACCGGAATTTTTACGGGGCGCAGTCCTAAAGATAAATATTTTGTCGATCAGGCAGAATCAAACAAATATATTGCATGGGGTGATGTAAACCAGCCTATCAGTGCAGAGATCTTTCAAGAACTTTTAGGTGTGGCAAAGGCACAGTTGTCTAATAAAGACATCTATGTCACGGATGTCTACTGTGGTGCATCTTCGGCGTCTAAGCGTTCTGTCCGTTTTGTGTCAGAGATCGCTTGGCAATCACATTTTGTCAAAAACATGTTCATTCGCCCGGATGAGAAAGACCTTGCTGGCTTTAAACCGGAATTCACTGTCTTAAATGCGTGTAAAGCAGTGAACGATAAATGGAAAGAGATGGGGATGAACTCTGAAGTCTTCGTTCTTTTCAACATTGAAGAGAATATCGCTATCATCGGTGGTACTTGGTATGGCGGTGAGATGAAGAAGGGTATCTTCTCTATGATGAACTATTGGTTGCCACTGGAGAAGAAAATGGCAATGCACTGTTCTGCAAATGTTGGTAAAGATGGGGATACCTGTCTTTTCTTCGGTCTTTCAGGAACAGGCAAGACCACACTTTCAACAGATCCAAACCGTGCATTGATAGGTGACGACGAACACGGTTGGGATGAAAATGGTGTCTTTAACTTTGAAGGCGGATGTTATGCAAAGGTCATCGACCTTGATGCAGACTCTGAACCTGAAATCTATGGTGCGATCCGCCGTTCGGCACTTCTTGAAAATGTCGTTACGGATACAGAAGGTAATGTCGACTATGCAGATAAGTCAAAAACAGAGAACACACGTGTCTCATACCCGATCGAACACATTGAAAACCATGTAGAGGCTTTAGAAGCAGGTCATCCAAAAAATATTATTTTCCTGACTGCAGATGCATTCGGTGTCCTTCCTCCGGTTTCAAAATTGACAAAAGAACAGGCAATGTATTACTTCCTGTCGGGATACACGGCTAAGGTAGCAGGTACCGAACGTGGGATTACTGAGCCGGTAGCTACATTCTCAGCATGTTTCGGAGAAGCTTTCCTACCACTTCACCCGACAGTTTATGCAAAACTCCTTGGTGAGAAGATCGATCAGCATAATGTTAATGTTTATCTTGTGAATACCGGTTGGACCGGTGGTGCCTACGGCGTTGGTAAACGTATGAGTATCAAGAATACCCGTGCATGTATCAATGCTATTCTTGACGGGTCGATTAATGAGTGTGAGTTCGACACGACATTTACTTTCCGTCTACAGATTCCTAAGACATTGAAAGGTGTCGACACTGCTGTATTGAATCCGCGTTTAGCTTGGGCAAACAAAGAAGAATATGAAAAGACACGTGATAAACTGGCTGAGATGTTTATTGCAAACTTTGATCGCTATTTGAGCGCAGACAGTGAGTTTGACTATTCTACTGCCGGTCCTAAGATCGAAAACTAACTTTTTTCGTTCTGTCCGGTAAGAGACTGGGCAGATTGTTTACTCTCCGTTTACTTTTATAATCTAACAAATATTTTGGTCATTTTAATTTAGGAATGCTATACTATAAGAAATTCTTTTAGGAAACTGTATGCCTTTTCGAGTGTTTATGACTGTACTCACCTCTTTGTTTTTTGCTGCCTGTGTAGATGAACCTGAACCGAATGAGTTTTCACATTTACGTGCACAGATGGAAAAACGCCAAAGTTATACCTTTGGTGACAGTCTTTCAAAACTGGAAGAACGTAAAAACACATATCAACCGAGTAATGGGCATGTCAAGGTCGTAGATCCGGATGAAGAGCTGAGACAAAGGGCCGAGGAAGAACGCCAAAAATGGCTGGCAGTACATATTCAAGAAGATGAAGCAGAAGATTGGAAGGCTTTGGGGCTGTCGCCGAAATATGCAGCACGTTGGAAAAAGACGGGCTTGAGTTACAGTACGATTGCCGTATTGATCCGTGAGGATGTGACGCCATCTGAGGCAATCAGCTTTATGCGTAAAAAATTTGATAAAAATCCTAAAGCCTTCAGCCAGTTTGCACAGCCTCTTTTCCAATTCAGCCATTCATGCGAAAAAATTCTCGAAGCGGATATAGAGGAATACGCGGGGATAAACAAGCGTTGTACCGAATATGTCAGGCAGTTACGTCTTAGTCTGATCTCGGGGTATCTGGCTGATGAGTTTAGGGACAATGATCTTTCTTTGGAGTATATCTCCAAATTAAGACAGCTCGACAAACAGAAGCTCTTCATCCAAAAGCAGATGAACAAGCAGGCGTATGCTGCGATGATACAAGAGAAAGTCAAGAATTTTTCCCTGCTTTTTCCGTTACTTGAGACTTCCCCGAGCAAAGAGGAGATGTATTTTGTCAAACAGCATTCCCTTCCATTGGAAGAGACCAAGCGCTACAAGTCTTATGAATATTATGAGTTTTGGGTCAATAAGGAAAAAGAAGAAGAGAAAGCCCGTGTTGCTGTGATCGAGCAGCAAAGAGCATTGAAAAAAGCGAAAGAAGCACGTCAGAAAGCTGAAGCCTATCGTTTGAAGGCTTTAGCATACAATAAGATGGTAGCTTCAGAATGCGGTGACTTTGTCACGGCTACGCCATCTACAGGTGAAAAGGTACATATAGAAGGAAAGGTACAGTATCACGTAGGTAAAAAGGGGAGTAATATCTTTGCTTATGTCGTTAAAAACAATAAAGACGGGAAAAACTACGTAGTACGTGATCCTAATGCCAAAGAGATTCAAACAACGGGAAAAGAAGTGTCATGGACCGCGCTGACAGTAGGACGTGTTGTCAGCTTGACCCTGGACGATGACGGAACAGCTTCGTACAACCATTATACGGAAGAGGGCGAGGACAAAGAGTTCTATCCTATGCTGAAGTTCGTGTCTCAGTGTCCGTATCACACAAAATCACTTTTACAATAAGAAGGATACTACTTTTTCGTTTTTGCACTTAGATACCACCATATGAGTGCGATGATAGTGATGAGTGCAATCGGTGCAAGATAAGGACGACCGGCAATGATCTCATAGGCGGACTTGATCGCTTCACCGGCCATAAAAGAACCTACCCCCACAACCAGAGCCCAGATGGCCGAGGCAAAGAAGTTTAAAACGGTGAACTTTTTAATATCGTACTTAGTCAGACCGATGGCCAAGGGGATCAGGGTCTTTATACCGTAAACATATTTTTGCATGAAAATGACCCACGAGCCATGTTTTTTCATAAGGATATGTGAAAGTGCAAGTTTACGCTTATGCTTGTGTATATAAACCATCACATCTTTTTTGTTGTAGCGGCCCATGTAAAAGAGAACAAGGTCACCTATAAAGTTGGCAATAAAGGCTATAAGGATGGATGTACTTAGATCCATGTGTCCCGTATAGGAGAGTACACCTGCTCCCATAAGAGCGAGAAATCCACCGCCAAAAGAGTATAAAAAAAGTACGATATACCCGTATGTCTCTAAATTCGTGAGCATCTCTTCCATAGAAATCCTAGTGTATAATTTTCGAAAGTGTACACCTAAATATTAAAAAAGTGGTTTAAAGGAAGCAGCGTTCATGATGTATATTGAAATAAAGTTCTTTTGGATATGATTTTATACAGAAGATTTTAATAGTGTACACAGAAGGAAGATCATGACAGTTTTTCAGTTGATTTTATTGGCGGCTGCCGCTTTTTTTGCTTATCAGGTATATATACATATCCAAAATATTGATGAAGATGCAGAGCCTATTCATATGCAAGAGCTTGAAGAAATTGCGCCAGAACCTACTTTGGACGAGTTGATTGAAGAAGCTGACCAGGCATATATGGATGGTGAAATTGAAGAAGCCCAGCGTCGTTTGGAACACATTGTCGAGAGATTTCCCGATGCTGCAGAGGGATTGAACAAGCTGGCCTTCGTTTTGGCAAAACAGGATAAGATGGAAGAAGCACGTAGACTGTATGAAGCATCGCTACGAATCGATAATCAAGACGATATGACACATAATGCTCTCGCTACATTATTCGTACGTTTAGAACGGTTTGAAGAAGCAAAAGAACATTATGAAAAAGCCCTTGAAATTGATGCTGAATATGAAGTGACCTGGTTTAACTATGCCAACTTGATGGTGAGACAAAACAGGGTGTCAGAGGCCAAAGAGATGTATCAAAAAGCATTGGCAATCAATCCTGAGTTTGAAGAGGCAAAAGTGGAACTCGAGAGATTAGCATGAAAAACGGGCAAAAACGTTTAGCGGTCATTATCGATGCGGATAACTCCCAGCCTTCAATAATTGAAGGTCTTATGGAGGAGATAGCTAAATACGGTGTCGCTTCAGTGAAACGGATATACGGTGACTGGACGGATACCCGTCTGAAGGGTTGGAAATCACATCTGCTGGCACATGGTATTCAGCCGATGCAGCAGTTTGGATATACGGTGGGCAAGAATGCCACGGATTCCGCAATGATCATTGATGCGATGGATCTTCTCTATACGGATAAACTGGATGGGTTTTGTATCGTGTCCTCAGACAGTGACTTTACCCGATTAGCACTTCGTATCCGTGAGGCCGGCTTGAGCGTGTACGGCTTTGGCGAGAAGAAAACGCCTAAGGCGTTTTTGGCAGCATGTGACACCTTCATCTATACGGAGAACCTGAGAAAAGAGAAAAAAGCAGGAGCATCTAAAAAGCGTTCTGTAAAACAGGATATCAGTAAAGATGAGGAACTGATCGAGATATTGAAGAATGTGGTCGAGGATACCGCCGATGATTCAGGTTGGTCATATCTTACACATATTCGTCAGACGATTGCCAATAGACACCCTGATTTTGACCCGCGGAACTATGGTTTCTCAAAAATGATCGATCTGATCGAGGCCCTGAATCTTTTTGAGATTAAAAAGGACGATCCTTTTTCTCACAACAAGGCAGTCTTCATTCGTTGTAAAAGGACTAAACGCAGTTATACCTCACTTTAGCCCTCTGGGTTTTTGAATGTTTTTTTCAATAAGACCGTAATGGCTCAACAGTTGTGCCATCTCGCTACTGCCTTGCAGTTGTTTTAACGCCCGGTTGAATCTTTTGGCATGTTTGGTAGCCTTATAGTTTTTATTGGAAAATATTCCGTATACTTCTTTGGCCTGGAGTTTGTTGGCGACTTTGAATGGGAAGAGTTTTCTTTTTTCATGATAAAAATACTGCATGAGGTGCTGATTGTCTATGATAGCGTTCACTTCGTTATATTGGAGTTTTACCAGGTTGTCTTTAAGGCCATACTTGCCCTTAGAATATACAATCTTTTGCTGATCGTCTTTGTAGCGATCGATATGTCTTTGAATAAGAGGAGAATAGCTCTGTTCTTCCCGCACAGCTATCTTGATATGGTTTAAGCCCTCAGGGTCTTTAAGTCTCCATTTGGAAAGTTTTGGGACCAGGATGACGTTATAGCGGTAGGCAAGGGGAGTTTTGACAAAGATAAGCCCGGTCTCTTTATGCTGTTCATCACTTAAAAAGATATCAAAGTCTCTATCATGCAGCCCTTTGACTGCTGCTTCATTAGTGGCTACCGTCGTATAGTCGATAGTGTAGCCAAAACCTTTGAAAACATGTGCTGCGATATCAACGACAAATCCTTTGTCTACTGCATATGGTGAGCAATAGTACGGACAGTTCTCTTTGGCGACGATGTGTATGCTGGCAGCATGGACAATACCAAGGGTTGCGATTATCGATAAAAATAGATGTTTCATATTTCTTTATTGCTAAGTTTTAATTTGAACTTGTATAGAATACCTTATGTAAAGTTAAGGAAATGTTATGCGAGTTGATGAAATTTATAAAATTCTTGATGCGCTTTCTCCTTTCGAACTTCAGGAGTCATGGGATAATTCAGGTCTTTTGGTAGGTGATTGGAGTAATGAGGTCAAGCAGATTGTACTGAGTATAGATATAGATGAGGAGTTGTTGGAAAACCTAGATGAGAACACTCTTGTGATCACACATCATCCAATCATATTTGGGGGATTGAAACAACTGCAGTTTAACCAGTATCCGGCTAAGCTCTTACAGACAATGCTACAAAAGAACATCTCCAATATCGCGATGCATACCAATTTTGACCAGACTCATCTGAATGCGTATGTCGCGACACAGGTCCTTGGGTATGAGATAAACGAGAAAGAGGGGTTTGTCGCTTATATTGATGTTGATGAGGATTTTGATCAGTTTGCCAAGGAGATAGCACAACGGTTTGGTCTTGAACATATCAGATGTGTGAAAAATCATGAGAAGATCAAGCGAGTGGCATTGACAACAGGATCGGGGGCTTCACTGATGAAGCAGATCAAGGCGGACTGCTTTTTGACCGGCGATATTAAGTATCATGATGCCATGGAGGCAAAAACGATCGGTTTGTCTATGATTGATATCGGACATTTTGAAAGCGAGCGCTATTTTGGAGAAGTTTTGGCAAAAGATTTGGAAAATTTAGGAATAAGCGTTATAATTTCATCATCAAAGAACCCCTTTACCTATATTTAATTAAGGAAAATAATGAATAAGCACCTACAACAGCTAGTAGACTTGTCAAAAATCGATAAAGAGATCGATGCGTTTGAGCCGAAGATCGAAGAGGCAAATCATAAATACGAGACTGTGCTTGCTACCAAAGAGAGCATTTCAGCTCAAATCTCTGCTTTAGAAGAAGAGATCAAGAACGAGCAACTCAAAAAGCAGAAAAACGAACTTCATCTCGCTGAACTGACTGAAAAGTTAAGTGAAAATGCAAAGAAAAGTGCAGAGATCAAGACTGAACGTGAGATGAAATCGCTTCAGCTTGAGGAAGAGATCGCTAAAGAGCAGGTTAACTTTGCAAACGAAGAGATCGCGCGTTTGGAAAAAGTAATCGAGACTAAAGAAGAGTTGATCGAAGCACAAAAAGCGTCAATAGCAGATGCAGAAGCGAAGACTGAAGAAGTTAAAGCAGAGGTTGATGCTATCCTGACAGAGATCAATAACGAGCGTCAAAAAGTCTTTATTCGAAAAGACAAACTTATCTCCCAAATGAACCAAAAAGGTCTTTCATTCTATCAAAAGATCCGTCGTTGGGCTAAGAACACGACTGCGGTTGAAGTGAAAAACCAAGCTTGTTACGGTTGTTTTTTAACGATCAATGACAAGACTTATGCGGAAGTGATCAAGGGTGAAGAGATCACTACTTGCCCACACTGTGGACGTATCCTTTATATCGAGACGGAAGAAGCATCGGCATAACCCTATACATCATCCTTGGGATGATGCAATGAACTAGCGAGGGCATACCCTTGAGAACACCTTTTTTCTTTTTATACTACCTGCTTAGTATCGTCATTTATATTATCTCTATTCCAGTCATTGTATATTTTTCTTTTAAATCGAAATACAGGGATTCATTGCCCTCACGTTTTTTCTTAAAGAGGACACCTCCTTTTAAAGACGAGGGGATCTGGTTTCATGCCTGTAGCCTTGGTGAGGTGAAAGCACTTTCGCCTTTAATCGAGAAGATTGAGCATGCCCAGGTCAATATCTCGGTGATAACACACACGGGTTTTTCTGCGGCATCTGCGTATAAAAGTGCCCAAGTACGTTATTTGCCTTTTGAACTGTTTATGCCTTTTTGGCAACGACGGCAAAGGGTTTTGATCGTCCTGGAAGCAGAACTTTGGTACATGCTTTTTGTAGTCGCATCAAGTCTGGGAACAAAGACTGTTTTGCTCAATGCCCGTATTTCAGACCGTTCATACCCTAAATATCTGAAGATGAAATGGTTTTATTCCCGTTTGATCAGGTATATCGATACCATCTATGTTCAAAGCAGCGTGGACAAGGAACGTTTTGAAGCCTTAGGGGCAAAAAACTTAAAAATTGTCGGTAATATCAAATTGGCCCAAAAGATACAAGCAAGTCAGGAGTATACTAAAGCTGAGGGCTTGAATATTGTAGCCGGGAGTACCCATGAAGGAGAAGAGGAATTGATTTTAGAGGCTTTTTTAGCCTTTAAGAAATCATATCAGGAAAAGGCACATCTGATTATCGTGCCTCGGCATCCGGAGCGTTTTAAGGCGGTAGGCGAGATGATGGAATCTGTTGCAAAGAACAATAGCCTTAGTTATACGCGTTTGGATGGGGATGAAAGCTTGAATTCGGATCTGATCTTGGTGGATAGGATGGGCGAGCTGAATAATATGTATGCGGTAAGTGATATCGCCGTATTAGGCGGTGGCTTTGCTCCTATAGGCGGACATAATCCGCTGGAACCGGTTGCTTTTGGATGTAAGATCATCTCTGGAAAACGTATCTTTAATCAGATCGAGCTTTTTAAGTATGTCAAGCATGCTCAATTGATTGAAGACGACAAACTGGCCGAAGCATTCACACTCGCTTTGGATATGCCGGCCTCTTATGTAGAAGAAGAAGTAGACCTGAATGAGGTCTTTACAATGATTGGAGCGTATGATCATGTATAAAATACTCATTGTCGAAGATAATGATTTTTTTGCCAAGTTGATGTCACATACGATCTATAAGAGGTTCTCGTTTAAAGTTGATATCGCAAGCTCTGCAAAGGAGGCGAGACAAAAGTTGTCGGAACATTCCTATGATCTTCTTGTTGTCGATTTGATACTTCCGGATTCGGAAGGAGAATTTATTGAAGAGGTGTGTACCGATCATAAAGTTGTCGTGACGACAAGTTTTGAAGACGATCTGACCCGAAAAAAGATAACGGCTTTGGATATAGTCGATTATGTCATCAAGAGTGACAGTGCAGATTTCTCCTATTTGCTCAATGTTATTCACAGGCTTAGAATGAACGAGCGTATGTCGGTTCTAGTGGTAGAAGACTCGCTCTCTATTCGCAATCATATCGTCTCTTTGTTGGAGCTTCAGGGGCTTGGTGTGATAACGGCAAACGACGGGCAGGAAGCTTTGGATATTATCAAAGAAAAACCGGGTGAGATCGATTTGGTGCTGACAGATTATAATATGCCGAACATGGATGGTCTGGAGTTTTTAAAACACCTAAGAAAAGAGTATGCCATCGATGAATTACCGGCGATCATTCTGTCGGCAGTAGGGAACGAGTCTATTATTGCACGTTTTTTAAAAGCCGGTGCCAATGATTATATTTTGAAACCTTTCTCACGAGAAGAGTTTTTTTGCCGAATCAATTTAAGTCTGAACAACCTCGAGATGTTGCGAGAAGCCAAAGAGAGTGCATCAACGGACCATCTGACAGGTCTTTATAACCGTTATTATATGGAAAGCCGCCTGGAAGAGATCACGAGGGAAAAGAACGAGACAAATGCTTTAGCAATCATCGATATCGATCATTTTAAGGAGATAAATGACAATTACGGGCATCACACGGGAGATTTGGCCTTGAAATTTTTCGCTGTACAGCTTCTGAACCATTTTGATATAAACAACATCATTCGAATCGGAGGGGAAGAGTTTCTCATTGTTTTCCCTAATATGAATACAAAAAAAGCGGTGTTGAAACTGGAGATGTTACGACAGGATGTACAGGAAGCCAGTTTCAGCGATGTAAATGGACGCACGATGTCATTGCGTTTTTCAGCGGGAGTCGCAGAGACGCTAAAAGGCGGCTGTGAGGCAGTCATAAGGATGGCAGATAGTTATTTATATCAGGCCAAAGAAAATGGAAGAAACAGAATTGAATTTGAAGGAAGTCAAACATAAATGAGCAAGATAACAGAAGACAAGGCCTATAAGGTATTAGCAGAACAAGAAGGTATCTCCAATTCCAAGGCGAAAGAGCTGATAGATAAAGGATTGGTGTACGCCGGTAATCGAAAGGTGGTCATTGCCAGAGCCAATATCTCTGTCAAGACCAAGTTTCGTGTGGAAGAGATCGCCAAAATCAAGGTGATCTTTGAGAATGAAGATCTGCTTGTGGTCGATAAACCGGCTTTTTTAAGTTCTGAAGAGATTGAAAAGAAATATAAAGGTGCAAGATTATTGCATCGGCTTGACCGCGAGACCTCAGGCGTCCTGGTTTTGTGTAAGAACGAGGAGTTCCGCCTTAAGGCGATTGAGGAGTTCAAGCACGATCGTGTCTATAAAGAGTATATTGCCTGGGTTGATGGTGACGTGATCGAGGAGTTTGAGATCAATAAGCCGATCTTGACGGAAAAGCATAATAACAAGGCGAAGTCCAAGATATCAGCCTCCAAAGGGAAACCTGCGCGTACAGAGGTGTATCCTTTGATGGTGGTAAATCACAAGTCAAAAATCAAACTGGTGATTCATGAAGGTCGTACACACCAGATCAGGGTACACCTTAGAAGTGAGAACCTTCCGATAATGGGGGATGAGCTTTATGGGGGACGCAGGATGAAACGCATGATGCTGCACGCCCATAAGATGCGGTTGTTTGATATGGAGTTTACCTCGCCTGAACCGAAAGAGTACAGACATATCGGTGGCGGAGATTAAATCTTCATCATAATATCGTTTCATATAGATTTTACAGCCTGTACAATTAGAGATAGCCCATTTCTTATGTAAAGGAATAATATGCGCGAATTATCACTTAAAGGGAGGGTGTTCCCCTCAGATCTGAATCACCATGGAAGCGTATTCGGTGGATGGATTATGTCAAAGATGGACAAGGCCTGCAGTATAGCTGTAGAGAGTATCATCCGAGGCAAAGCCGTCACAGTACATGTTTCGGAGATTAACTTCAAAAAACCGGTACAAAACGGGAATATCTTCATTATCTACACAGAGATCGTCGCCTTGGGAAGAAGCTCGATTACGATTAATGTAGATATGAGTGTAGTCGATCATATAACCGTAGAAGAGAAGGACGTGACAACAGCACAGTTCAAATTTGTCGCTATTGACGAGGACGGCAACAGCATACCTTTGGGAGCCGTATTGCGGCCAAATCTTCCAGAATACATACAGACATTGTTAAAAAGTGATATATAATAAGTCATATAAGAACTTTTTAGAGACACTAAAGTAAGCTTTTACTATAATTTCATCCAATTAACCAGTATGCAAAATAGGAAATAAATTATGTTTGATACACTTACCTCTTCATTTACCTCTGCCATTAAAAAGATTCGTTTTCATGATGATGAAAAAGCGCTGAAAAAGGCACTGGCAGAGTTAAAGAAAAACCTTCTTAAAGCCGACGTCAATCACAAGGTGGTCAAACAACTTCTTGCAGATGTAGAGATCGATGTCAAGCAAGCAGGTATCGGGAAAGACCAGTTTTTAAATTCGATGCAAACACGCCTGCATGAGCTGTTACTGGTACCGGGTCATCAGGGTTTTGTATTTGCATCCAAGCCACCGACCACGATCCTTATGATGGGTCTTCAGGGTTCGGGTAAGACAACGACAACGGGTAAGCTCGCATACTATTTGAAATCAAAACAGAAAAAAGTCCTTGTCGCCGCAGCCGACCTTCAGCGTATGGCAGCCGTTGAACAGTTAAAACAGGTTGGTGCATCCGTTGAAGTAGACGTTTATGCCGATGAAAATGAGAAAGATCCTGTAAAGATAGCCACAGCTGCAATGAAAAAGGCAGAAGAGGGACTATATGATGTCCTTCTTATCGATACCGCGGGACGTTTGGCAATCGATGAAGAGCTGATGAATGAACTCAAGGCCGTTAAAGAGGCGGTGAATCCCGATGAAGTCTTTTACGTCGCAGATTCATTGACGGGTCAGGACTCTGTGCGAACAGCATCAAGCTTTAATGAACAGATCGGGATTGACGGGGTAATTCTTTCAAAATATGACGGTGATTCTAAAGGCGGTGTGGCCCTTGGTATCGCTTCTCAGGTAAATGTACCGCTTCGCTTTATCGGTAACGGCGAGAAGATGCCGGACCTTGAAGTATTTATCCCTGATCGTATTGTTAATCGTTTGATGGGGTATGGTGATATCGAGGGACTGGCTGAGAAGACAGCAAACGTCATCGATGAGAAGAAAGCCAAAGAGATGACCAAAAAGATCAAGAAAGGTCAATTTAACTTCAACGACTTTTTGGATCAGATGGAAAGCATGAAGAAGATGGGGAGCATGAAGTCCCTTATCGGTATGATGCCGGGTATGGGTGCGATGGGTGATGCACTTAAAAACTTCGATCTTGAAAACTCTTCCGAACTTAAGAATATCAAGGCGATGGTGAGTTCTATGACGATGAAAGAACGTGAAAACCCGGATCTGCTGAACAATTCACGAAAGCAGCGTATTGCCAAAGGTTGCGGGATGGATGCAATGGATGTAAACCGTGTGCTTAAACAGTTTAAAAATGCTTCGAAAATGGCGAAGAAGTTCTCCGGAAAAAAAGGGATGCAAGATCTTCAGAATATGATGAGCCAGATGCAGGGCGGTAAGATGGGTGGATTGCCTAGATAATATTTCTGATGAAGGAGTTTCAAGATGGATGATGCACTGCAAAATAATGCACTGATCTTGAAAGAGCTTGAAAAGTCTAAAAAGCTTCCTCAGATTGAGACCCAGCATCACCTTGTCTTTGAAAAAGGTGAGAATAATTTTGATACCACCCGGTATTTTTACTTTATCATTTCAGGAAAAATCAAAGTCTCCGAGATCAATCTTGAAAACGGGCATGAGCAGACGCTGTACCTGTTAAGCAGCGGAGACATGTTCGAAGTGACGACACTTCTTGACGGTAACCCCCACGACTATATCATTGAAGTTTTGGAACGCAGTGAAGTCATCGCTGTTCCTTTGAAGACTGTACGGGAACTGTTGCACAAGGACCCAAGTTTTCAAAGTTTCTTTTTCCCTTATGTCGCGGAACAATTGCGATCAATGGAAAACCTGGCAGTCGACCTTTCCTTGTACAGCGTATATCAGCGCATCATTCGTCTATTTGCCCGTTTTGTGGATCGTTCTGAATCCAAGCCGAATCTCAGGCTTTTGGAGAACTTCTCCCATGAGGAGATCGCATCGATGGTCGGTTCTGTACGCAAAGTAGTTAACAGGGCCCTGCAGCAGTTAAAACAAGAGGGGGTCATTGACGTTTCACGAAAACAGCTGAAACTTACGAGCCTTCAAAAACTTCTGGATAAATTGAACTTTTAGCCACTTAAGTGGCAGAACTTATTTTTTTTCTTTTTTATAATTACTCTTGAAATAAAAACAGATGTATCGTGAAGATACACAAAGGAGTATATTATGTTGATTACACGTTTTGATCCATTTAGAGAATTAAGAAATCTGGAACATCGTTTCCTCGAGAACTATTCGAAGGGTGCGGTTCAAGAAGACGGACTGAGTACCTTTGCACCAAATGTTAACACACGCGAGGGTGAATTTGCATATCATCTTGATATAGATCTTCCCGGAGTGAAGAAAGAAGATATCAAAGTGGATATCAAAGACGGAAGATTGACTATTTCGGGAGAACGCAACTTTAAAGATGAAGTCAAAGAAGAAGACTATTACAGAGTTGAAACCAGTTTTGGCAAGTTTACCCGCAGTTTTGATCTGCCTGAGAATATCGATCTTGAAAATATCGAAGCGAGCAGTGAGAATGGCGTCTTGGAAGTTGTCATCCCTAAGCTTGAAAAAGTGGATGATGTCAAGACGATCACTATTAAATAACAGGTGACAAAGTGTACAGGGTGTTAGGCAGGAGAACATTATATGCTCTCCTGGCATTATTTTCTTTGATTATACTGGTTCAGGGGTATGTTATATATCAATTACAACAGGAGCATACAACGAATGAGACAGCTCCCATTGAAAAATCGTCACTGCCCCTGGATGATTTATTTAAGGATTTTTCGTATAAGAGAGAGATTGACCCCTTTGACGAATTACGGAAGATGCAAGCACATATGAGAGAGGTCGTTAAGGATATGAACAGCGGTTTTGATCCGACAGACTTCACTTCATCCGTCATAGAAGACAGAGGCACCTATTATATCCTTCAAATACATTTACCCGGTGCCGACAAAAAGAATATTTCCATTGACGTACGGAAGCGTCTTTTACATGTTAAGGCAGACCTACAATCACATTCACAGGTGCATCAGAATGGTTATATAAACACAGCACGACAATCTCACAGGTTTTATCGGAGTTTTCAATTGCCAGATGATGCAGATGAGATGAATATACGACATAGTTATGATGAGGACACATTGCAGATTCAGATTGATAAAATGGACAAACAGGCGATGCATTAAATTTGTGCATATTTCTTGACACACTTTGCAAGATCATCTACAATTGCGCACCGTTTTATCAAAGGAAAAAAATGAGAAAACAGTTTACTGTTCTTGTAATGATTCTTATGACATTAGGAGCGTGTTCTCAAAAAGAGTTCAGTGATGGAGCTAACGGCATAGGCAATGACATCTCAAATTTTGGAAAGAAAATATTCAAGGTGCATGAATAGCGAAGAAGCACTTGGCTTTTTTCAATAATTTCGCTATAATTTCGGCTCGAAAGACATTTTCTTAAAGAGTACCTCTATGATAAGAAAATGAAGTGATCGGAACAAAGTTTAAAATGAGTGTTTTTAAAACCTTCACTTTAACCTTTTGTGCCGGTTACATGTGACGTCTGCATTAAGACGGTAAGAGGAAAGTTTTTATAATGTGGTGTTTTACACTGCCTTCTATCTTTACTTTCCCCCTTACTTTTTTGATATTGACTTAGATGTAACCAGCAATTGGTAAATTATATTCAAGGAACAATATGACAGTAATTCGTTTAACTCGTATGGGTCGTAAAAAACAACCTTTCTATCGTATCGTAGTTACAGATTCTCGTAAACCACGTGATGGCGGTTGGATTGAAAAAATCGGACACTACAACCCGATGGTTTCTCCAGCAACATTAGTGATTGACGAAGAGCGTCTGAACTACTGGATCGGTGTTGGTGCTCAGATGAGTGACCGTGTAAGAAAACTCGCTGGTAAGTAATCGTGGTTGCTGAGTTTGTCGCAGATTATGCGAGAATGATTGTTTCTCACCCTGAAGACATTCAGATCGATGTCAATCAGAGTGATGATTTTGCAGAGATCACTGTCTATGCCAACCAGGCTGATGTAGGTAAACTTATCGGTAAGGAAGGCAAGATGATCGGTGCGATTAAAACAGTTATTTCAGGTTGCAAGGCTAAAGACGGCCTAAGTTACCGAATTAATGTTGAACCAAAGTCATAGGCTTTATCATTGAAAAACGATCAAGCCACACGATTTCAAGTCGCTAAACTGGGGAAGACTGTAGGAGTCCACGGTGAGATGAAATGCCATCTCAAGACGGACTTTCCTGAACAGTTTGTCCCGGGGCTGAGTTTTACGACAAAGCGCGGTGAACTTGTCATTGAGGCTTATAACCCTGAACGTGATCTGATCAAGTTCAAGGGGATCAATACGATGGAAGACGCGAAAAGATTGACTAATCTGGATCTTTTTGTATCTGAAGAACAGACCCGAGAGAGTATAGAACTCGAAGAGGGTCAGTACTTTTGGTTCGATATTATAGGTGCCGAGGTCTACGAAGCAGACTTACGTTTAGGTAAGGTGGCTGAAATAGAGCGTTTAGGTGCTACGGATTATCTTAAGCTGGATACTGACAAGAATCTGGTCTCAAAGAAGATGCCAAACTCATTTTTAATCCCGTATCTGGATAACTTCGTCTTAGAAGTAGATACGCAGGCTAAGATCATTAGGGTGCAGGGAGGATTTGATATCCTCGAAGCGAGCTGATGAAGTTTAGTTTTATAACATTGTTTCCTGGTTTGATATCGGGTTACTTTGAAGATTCCATTCTTTCTCGCGCGATTGAGAAAGGTCTTTTGGAAATTGACTATGTCAATCCAAGGGATAGGAGCGCGGATAAATGGAAAAAGGTCGATGACGCAGCTGTAGGTGGTGGTGCCGGTATGGTAATGACGCCTCAGCCTTTGTTTGATACCCTTAACGAGCTCAGAAAAGAAGATGTACATATCATCTTCGCAACGCCGGTTGGCAAACCTTTTAATCAAAAGGATGCCAAACGTTTGGCTTCAAAGAAGCATGTTGCTTTTGTGAGCGGCCGTTATGAGGGTATTGATGAACGTGTGATCGAGACATTCGCCGATGAAGTGTTTTCTATCGGTGATTATATATTGACCGGTGGAGAACTGCCATCATTGGTGATGGCAGATGCGATTAGCAGAAATGTAGAAGGGGTTCTTGGAAATCAGGAGTCTCTGGAAGAAGAGAGCTTTGAAGGCTTTCTTCTTGAAGCACCTGCCTTTGCGAAACCGCCTAAATACGAAAATATGGAAGTACCATCAGAGTATGTGAATGGGAATCATGCTAAAATAACGGCACTGAAACTCGCTCTGTCTGAGTGTAAGACGAAATATTTTCGACCAAATGAGCTGATAAAGCACAAAAGAAGGAAAAATTATGAGAAATAAGTACATCGAAAACTTCGAAAACGCGCAAATTTCTGAGAAAAACGTTCCAGATTTCCGCGCTGGTGACACTGTACGTCTTGCTGTAACAATTAAAGAAGGTGAGAAGACTCGTGTTCAAAATTATGAGGGTGTTTGTATTGCAATAAGCGGTACAGGTACTGGTAAAACAATCACTGTACGTAAAATCGGTGCGAACTCAATCGGTATTGAGCGTATCTTCCCTATCTACTCAGATAGTATCAACGAGATCAAAGTTATCCGTCGCGGTCGTGTTCGTCGTGCGAAACTTTACTATCTACGTGACCTTACAGGTAAAAAAGCGCGTATCAAAGAGATCCGTCGCTAAGAACCGCTTCGGTTCTTTGTATCAAGGCTTCCGAAAACTCGGAAGCTTTATCTTCTTATCTACTCTGTTTTCAATTAAACTTTCTACTGTTCCATACAATCTGATATTGTACATATCCGTTGTTGTCCATTCTCTATTGATACTAAATCGGTTTCTCTCTTGTTATCAAAGATATATAAAGAATTAAATCGTATATATCAGGGATGAAGCTTAACGATTGATTTATAGTAGTTGACCTATAATGACAGTATGTTGCAGACAATTAAAAGCTTGGATTTTTTTTCCCAGATAGAGGAAAGCCGCTTAGAACCCCTTTTATCTATGACACGTCGTAAGGTATATGAGGCCGGAGAGATCATGTCCTATGAGGAAGATGATGTGGGACGGGTCTATTTTCTTCTGAAAGGGGAGGTGAAACTCTATAAGGTGGATAGGTATGATAATGAGATTTTTTTGTATACCTTGGGCAGGCATGCACTATTGACCAATATCGGGAGTTTGGAGGATGATCATATCTCCTGTTTCTCCAATATAGAATTTTTAGAGCAGTCCGAGGTGATCTCTTTTGATATGAAGGTATTTAAGATGCTCGTCAAATCTGAAAATAGACTCTTGCAAAACCTGGTAAATGCATTGGCCTCCCAAAAACAATTGATGGATTGTATGGTCAATATGGGCATGGTTTATGACGGTACGGCGAAAGTAGCGAATATGCTCTATAATCATTGTGAGCTTTTCAACCGATTACAAAAGCAGGAGATAGCGTATCGTTTGAATATCCAGCCTGCGACACTTTCACGGATTCTAGCCAAGCTGATCCGTAAAGAGATTATTCTTGAAAAAGACCATAAGATAGAAGTTCAGTCTCCCCATGAGCTCTATACACTCTTTCATACCTAAGGAGAAGAGATGATATCCATTGCCACGAAGGTAAAACTGATCACGATGGTTCTGTCACTGACGATGTTGTTTAATATCTTTGTTACCTATTATCTTGTTCAGGATGAGAAAACAGATGCAAAGATTATCAACACAGCCGGAAAACAGAGAATGCTTTTACAAAAGATGATCACAGAGTTTCATCGTATTACCTTAGGTGAACAAGCCGCAAATGAAGTCCTCTTACTGACGCAAAAGAGATTTGAAGAGAATTTGCAGCGTCTGGACAAGGGAGATCTGGCGCTCGATAAGAGCAGGGAGATCGATAGGCTTCTGAAAGAGGTCACAAAGAGCTGGCAGCGTTTTGAGTCTTTGATGTTTTTGGATCTGCATCAAGTCTCTTCATTACGATTGAAAGAGATCTATCAAGCCGGGAACCAGACATTGGAACTTATGGATCAAACGGTTATGGCCTACGAGGCACAAGCAACACAGCAGCGGGACTTTATCAATCATATACAGATCCTTTTGGGAGCATTCGCTCTGATGGTCATTATCTATATGGGTGCAGTCTCCCTGGGCATTCATAAACAGCTCAACAAGTTCCTAAAACATTCAAGTGACATCAGTGGGCGTGAATCAGAGTATAGAGGGAGTGAACTGGAATTGGCATGTGCCCATATCCAATATTTTTTGGATGATGTGGAAGCAGCGATCGACTCTGCTTCCAAAGCTGTAAAACAGAGTGAAAAAGCATCCATACAGCTAGCGTCCGCAAAACAAAACCCCGAAGCAGTTGAGCAGCTGGACAGAAGTGAAGATATCGTGATCGAAGCGAATGAAGAGTTATATAAAACCTCTATTGTGTTGAAAAAGCTCAAAAGCAAACTGCAGGACTCAGCCGACTTCTCTTTTTAATCCCACATAAATATATTTGTTAAGTTTGTTATTCAATATTATTGAATATGATATTCAAAGTTCTTGACTTAAGTCAAAGACTTCCATTTTCAAAAGTTGTAGTATTGTTTAAGTGCAAATGTGCATTTTAAATTTTAGGTTAGTTTAAAGATACCTCTTTTGATGAAGGGGTGTGGATTTAATACAGACTCTGGGAGGTTTATATGTCACTTGACAGGAGAGCGTTTTTAAAGAGTGCAGCAGCCGCTTCAGCGGCAAGTGCAATAGGGATGAGCATTCCTGCTGATTTGGAAGCGAATCAAAAAGCAGCAGAAAGTGATTGGCGCTGGGATAAGGCAGCTTGCCGTTTTTGTGGAACGGGATGCGGAATTATGATGGCGACTAAAGGCGAAGGTATAGACAGAAAGATCGTGGCAGTCAAGGGTGACCCGGCAGCTCCCGTCAACCGCGGGCTGAACTGTATCAAGGGATATTTCAACGCCAAGATCATGTATGGTGCAGATCGTCTTAAGCAACCGCTTTTACGGGTAGACAAGAATGGCAAGTTTGACAAGAATGGCAAGTTTGCCCCCGTATCATGGAAACGGGCTTTTGACGAGATGGAGATACATGCAAAAAAAGCATTGAAACATGGCGGACCTGAGTCTGTTGCCGTGTTCGCTTCGGGACAGTATACCATCATGGAAGGGTATGCGGCACAGAAGATGATGAAGGCAGGCTTCCGTTCCAATGCGATCGATCCCAATGCCCGACACTGTATGGCATCGGCGGTTGTAGGGTTCTATCAGACCTTCGGTATTGATGAACCATCGGGATGCTATGACGATATTGAGCTTACTGACACAGTCGTAGCCTGGGGATCGAACATGGCAGAGATGCACCCGATCCTCTGGTCTCGGGTAACGGATAGGAAGTTGTCAGATCCGGACAGAGTAAAAGTGGTTTCGATTCAGACCTATACGCATCGTACTTCGGACCTGGCAGATATTGAGATCATTTTTACGCCAAATACGGATACTGCATTATGGAATTTTATTGCACGAGAGATCGTATATAATCATCCGGAATCAATAGAGTGGGAGTTTATTCGTAAGCACATCATCTTTGCGACCGGTCCTGTAAATCTTGGTTATGGAATGAGAAAGCCAAGTGACAAAGCCATTCAAGAGGGCAAATACACAGAACTTGAGATGGAGACAATCTCCAAGGAGACCAGTAAACAAGTCTCTGATGCAGAGGGTCCAGCTTTGGAACCATTTGGATATGAAGCGGGTGATACGATGGAAAACAAAGGGGGAACCTTAGGTCACTGGGAGATCTCCTTTGAAGAGTATAAGCGTTCATTGGAACCATATACCCTTGATTATACGGCAAAACTGTGTAAAGGCGATCCCGATGAGGACCTAAAAGCATTTAAGAAAAAATTGAAAGCCTTGGCGGCACTTTATATCGAAAAAGGGCGAAAAGTCGTTTCATTCTGGACGATGGGTATGAATCAGCATACCCGTGGTACATGGGATAACACGTTGGCGTATAATGTTCACTTCCTATTAGACAAACAGGCGCGTCCGGGATCGGGAGCATTCTCGCTTACGGGTCAGCCTTCCGCCTGTGGTACCGCACGTGAAGTCGGGACATTTACCCACCGTCTACCGGCGGATATGATGGTTAAAAACCCGAAACACAGAGCTATCGCTGAAAAAAAATGGAAAATACCGGCGGGGACGCTGAATGGTGTGGGCAAACAGCATATTATGCAGATCCATCGTGATATTGAAGACGGTTTGGTCAAATTTGCCTGGGTCAATGTGTGTAATCCATACCAAGACTCTGCCTCGGCTACGCACTGGATCAAGGCTGCTCGCCAGATGGATAACTTTATTGTTACATCCGACGGGTATCCGGGGATCTCAGCAAAAGTCTCGGATCTTATCCTTCCATCGGCAATGATCTATGAGAAATGGGGTGCGTACGGTAATGCGGAACGTCGTACACAGCATTGGAGACAACAGGTTCTTCCGGTAGGTGAGGCGATGAGTGATATCTGGCAATGGTATGAGTTCTCCAAGCGTTTTACCGTAGATGACCTATGGGGGGCGTATGCTCCTTCCGGACCACGAAAGGATCCGCTTCCTGATGTGCGCGCGGAAGCTAAAAAGATGGGGTATTCGGGAAATACGACGATGTTCGATATCTTGTTCAATAATGAGGATGCCCGCTCGTATAAACTTGATCAGAACGATCCGATTCAACAAGGGTACGACAATACGGATGGATACGGTGACAGCCGTAATGTACGCGGCGAAGACGGTAAGGTCTTTAAAGGATACGGCTATCACGTCAATAAATATCTTTTTGAAGAGTATGCTGCCTTTGGACGCGGTCATGGTCATGATCTGGCACCGTTTGATGCTTATCATAAAGTACGCGGATTGAAATGGCCTGTTGTCGATGGAAAAGAGACACAATGGCGCTTTAATGCGAAGTATGACCCGTATGCCGCGAAACAGACGATGGAGAGCGGAAATCCATTCGCTTTCTATGGAACTCTCGCAAAAGCGCTGCAATCGGGTACCTTAGAGGGTAAAGATACTGATTCACAGAAAAAACCTCTGACGAATAAAGCGAAGATTTTTGCACGGCCATATATGGATGCGCCGGAACTTCCGGATAAAGAGTATGATATTTGGCTTGCAACGGGTCGTGTGCTTGAGCACTGGCATTCAGGGACAATGACGATGCGTGTACCGGAATTGTTTAGAGCTGTGCCTGAAGCCTTATGTTATATGCACCCTCAGGATGCAAAGGATAAAGGTCTGAAACAGGGCGGTTTATGCTGGGTAGAATCCAGACGAGGCCGTGTCAAAGCACGTGTTGAGACACGGGGCCGTAATCGACCGGCACGAGGATTGGTATTTGTACCGTGGTTTGATGAGAAGGTCTTTATCAATAAGGTCTGTCTGGATGCGACATGTCCGATGTCAAAACAGACCGACTTTAAGAAGTGTGCAGTAAAAATATACAGTGCATAAAGAAGTGAGTCATGCATAGAAGTAATATGAGTGATCGTCGAAGATTCATCCTGGGTATGGCCCGTGCAATAGGTCTTGCCGGTATCGGTGCCCTTGTGTGGAGTTCCGTACTTGAAGAATCGGTTCACGGGTCATTACTTCTACGCCCTCCCGGAGCTTTGGATGAGGAAGAGTTCTTAAAAACATGTATCAAATGCGGGCTGTGTGTATCGGCATGTCCATACGACACTTTGATGCTGGCAGAACTGGGGGATCAAAAGCCTCTGGGTACGCCGTATTTTAATGCCCGAGAGATACCTTGTTATATGTGTGAGGATATTCCTTGCGTTCCGGTTTGTCCTACAGGCGCTTTGGATGAGGCTTCGCTTAGTAAGTCAGGACAGCTTGATATCAGCAGTGCCCGTATGGGTGTGGCGGTCGTTGACCCTTATGCCTGTATCGCCTTTTGGGGGATACAGTGTGACGCCTGTTATCGGGCATGTCCTTTATTGGACGAGGCCATAGTTCTGGAATATTCGAAAAATGAGCGTACGGGTAAGCACGCTTTTTTAAAACCGGTCGTAGTCCAAGATAAATGTACGGGATGCGGTATGTGTGAGCATGCCTGTATCACAGATAAGGCATCTATCTTTGTATTGCCTCTGGAAGTCGGTCTCGGGCGTGCCGGAGACCATTATGTCAAGGGCTGGGATAAGGAAGATCAACTGCGCGTTAAGAACGCGCAGGGCGGAGCAACGCGAACAGAGATAAGTGAACGCAGCGCTCTGGAGAGTCTAAACGATGATGAAGGACTGTTTGAATGAGATATTTAATCGCGCGCAGAACTTCTCAGGTTGGCATTTTAGGGCTCTATCTTGCTGCCCATCTTTGGGGTTTGAAAATATTGGAAGGGAATCTTTCCTCATCCATGTTTTTAGAAACAGTCCCTTTGAGTGATCCTTTCGCCGTACTGCAGATGTTTGTCGCCGGTTCGGTGATCAGTATGGATATCTTGATAGGCGCACTGATTATCACACTGTTTTATATGTTGATCGGTGGCCGGATGTTCTGTTCCTGGGTCTGTCCGATGAACATGGTAACGGATGCAGCAAATTTTTTGCGTAGAAAACTGGGGATACATGAGGTGCAAAAGCGTGTATATATGAGTAGAAATATCCGTTTTTGGGTGTTAGGTCTCTCCTTATTCCTCTCTTTTGTTATGGGATTGACTGCCTTTGAATCAGTGAGTCCTATCTCTATTTTGCATAGGGGTATAGTGTTTGGCATGGGATTTGGCTTTTCGGCGGTGGTGATCATCTTTTTCTTTGATCTACTGGTACATGAAAATGCTTGGTGTGGATATATCTGCCCATTGGGCGGATTTTATTCGCTGATCGGAAGATTTTCTTTTTTGCGTGTGAAATATGATCTGGATAGATGTACGGAGTGTATGGAATGCAAGAAGGTCTGCCCCGAGAAAGAGGTCTTGTTTATGGTCGGAAACGCTTCGGAAACAGTGAAAATGGGTGCGTGCAGTAATTGTGCACGCTGTATAGAAGTGTGTAATGATAATGCACTTCAATTCTCGATACGTGATTATATTGAGAGAGAGCCTAAGCGGGATATTGTGCAATAGCCTGGGTTTGGGATGAACAGGTTTTGGTTCTTCAGGATCAATGAGAATTTTATATTAGGAGTTAATAATGAAAATGGCAGTTATGATGACACTGGGATTGATGGGCGCAACACTACTGATGACAGGGTGTGGCGATGAGGCAACTCCGGTAAGTGAAGTTTCGGAAGTGAAACCGGTCGCAATGGTTTCAGAGGAGTCTTTAGGTCTACGTAAAACAGACATTAACGATGAGTCTGAGATCGCTCCGGAAAAGACAGAATACAGAGGTGCCCAGCCGGGAACAAGTACGAAGATCAAACGTGCCTATCAGGACGCACCGCCGATGATTCCCCATGATGTCAGCGACTTTCTTCCGATTACACGGACGAATAATGCCTGTACGGGGTGTCACGCCCCTGATATAGCACCGGCTATGGGCGCAACACCGATCCCCCCTTCACACTTTCTGGATATGCGTCCCCGTCATATCTGTGATGGGGTAAAGTTTAAAAAACGTGTTGATAATACGAAGAACGAGACTGATGTCAAACGTTTAACACACCTTTCTCAGGCACGTTATAATTGTTCACAGTGTCATGCTCCGCAATCACAGGGGAACCCTTCGGTAGAGAATCTGTTTGAGGCAAACTATACGAAAGAAGGAGGGGAGTTCAAATCATCATGGGATGAGGTAGTCCTTGATGATCTGGATACGGTGGGTGAAGATTCACGAATCACACCGAAAGATCTGGACAACTCGGATTCTGCTGCGGGACATCTTGAGGAGAACACGCACTAGATCATGCAAAGAAGAGATTTCTTTTCTTCTCTGGGGTCGGTCTTGTCTCACGGGACAAAGCCGAACTTAGAGAACTTTATACGACCTCCTTATAATCAAGAGGCATCTCTTTTCCGGCAAGCGTGTCCTGACTGCGAAGGTCTATGCGCTACTGCCTGTGAAGAAGAGGTGATCAAGATAGCTGAGGATAATACACCCTACCTGGATTTCTCTTCCAATGGCTGTACCTTTTGCGAGGCGTGTGCCCATGCTTGTGAAAGCGAGGTCTTGTCTTTGGAGTATCCCAAACAGATAGGGGCAGCATTGAATATATCAGTATCCTCCTGTCTCGCCTGGAATGATACGATGTGTTTTTCTTGTAAAGAGCCTTGTCTGGAAAATGCGATCGTATTTCAAGGGCTTTTTAAACCGGTGATAGATCTGTCTAAATGTACTGCATGTGGATTCTGTATCAGCAGATGTCCCAGTTTTGCAATCGAGTTAAAGGCTATATGATGCGTCTTGTTTTGCTACTATTGATATGTTCAATACAGCTTTTCGCCTATGAGAAGCCACTCTCCACCTATATGGCCAGCGGAGGTGTCGTTGATATATTGGTGGATGAGAATAGGCTTTATTGTGCGACAAGCACGGGTAGTGTCGATGTGTTTGACCTTGAAAGTACGAAGCGTTTACAACAGATCAAAGTGGATAAGATCAAAGACTTTATGGGAGATGAGGTCAGTGCCAAGGTCTATTCAATCGATAGATTGGATGGGCGTCTACTTATCCTCTCACAGGCTGAAAAGGGATTCAGGAGGGTACATGTATATGAGAACATGAAACTTGTCGAACTGATCTCTGAAAGGGATGAACTTTATATCGCCAAAGCTGAGTATCTGGATAAGAACACATTGATCTTGGGATTGCTAAGTAATGAACTTGTCTCATTTGATATCAAAAGGCACAGTGTCAATTGGCAGGTACAGGCTTCACTTTCAAAGTTTTCCGACTTTGTATTGAATGAGTCAAAAGATGAGATCGTTCTTGCAGATGAAAGTGGTGATTTGAAGGTATATGACAGCAGGAGGGGCGTTTTGCTTAAGACTTTGAGCGGACAGAACCTTGACAACGTGTTTCAGGTCGATTACAAAAACAATAGGATCATCACTGCAGGACAGGACAGACGGGTTGTTGTCTATCGAATGCCAGAAGGAGATGCTTATTATATAGCATCTTCTTTTTTGGTCTATAGTGCAGGTTTGTCTCCAAGCGGGGCATTGGGGGCATACGCCTCGGATGAAGATAACCATGTCAGGGTGTTCGATACTCTAAGTAGACGGAGTATTGCAGACCTTGAAGGCAGTAAGATGTTGATCACCCAGATACATTTTTTAAATGAAAAGGAGATCTTGGTGGCGAGTGACTCCAGAGAGATCAACTTGTTCCAGGTCAAGTGATATAAAAAATAAACAGCGTATAATAAACCAGACATCTAGTGAAGATAAGGAGAATCATATGAATATTTCGA
>JBFEXS010000002.1:0-81367 GCA_041562555.1 Sulfurimonadaceae bacterium | reverse complement strand
TTAATATCCAACACTTTATAGGATTAATACTGAAATATACATATTATCTAACATACAGAATGTAGTGATATGGAAGAAAATAGCCGTTATTTGGCTCAAAAAGACAAATTTTCGGATGATTCTGGGATGGAGTGATGCGGGGATATTGGATCATTGGTCGTTATTCATACGCAATGTAGGAGTATTTGTCAAAAAAAGCAATAGCCCTACATCGTGTGGGGCTATTTTTCTTCTTCCTCGACAAAGATCGCATCCAGGAAGTCAGAAACAAACTCATGCTTGTCAAACTTCACCAGATCATCGGGAGTCTCACCGACACCGATATAGAGGATAGGAAGTTCCAGGGCAAAGGCGATGGAGAAGACCGATCCGCCTTTGGCTGTCCCGTCAAGCTTGGTGATGATGATACCGTCGATATCGACCATCTCATTAAAGGCACGGGCCTGGTCGATCGCCGAATTTCCCTGAGTCCCGTCAAGGATAAGGATCTTGTCATGAGGGGCTCCGGCATGGGCCTTGTCACAGATACGTACGATCTTTTTAAGCTCATTGGCCAGGTTGGTCTGGGTATGCAGACGACCTGCAGTATCGATGATGACATTGTCAAAGTTCTTTGCCTTTGCCGAAGCAATCGCATCAAAGGCGACAGCTGAAGGATCATGTCCTTGTTTCGTTGCTACGATGGGAACCTCAAGTCTATCGGCCCATCGTGTCAATTGTTCGATAGCGGCAGCCCTGAAGGTGTCTGCAGCTCCGAGCATCACCTGTTTCCCATCACTCTTGTACTTTTGTGCGAGTTTGGAAATGGTTGTTGTCTTGCCGGCACCGTTGACACCGATGATCAGTTCGACTTTCGGTGCTTCATACTCTTTTTCATCATAATACGCCCAATTGAAACAGGCGAGAAGCTTAGACTCAAGATGTTCCCGTTTGACTTCATCATAAGGGATCTCTGAAAGGATCTTCTCAATAAGGTCGTAATGTACGTCAGACTCAAGCAGGATATCCTCAAGTTCATCTTTGGATATCTTTATCTTTTTTTTGGGAACAACCGTACGGATCGCCTCAGCAGTACGGCTAAGCCCTTTTTTAAAAAATCCTAGCATGAACTATTTTCCAAGTGCACGTTCAATATCGCTCTCTACCATCTCTTCAGGTATCGCGCCGACATAGTGGTTGATGTATTTACCTTTGTAATACATCACCATCAGGGGAATCGGGAAACTTTGGCCTACCTCGATTGCGGTTGCTATAGCACGGGAAAGGTCTCTGTTGTCGTCTGCATTGGAGATAGAATAATCGGCACCGTAGGTATCAACAAACCGTTGTACATACTCATTTGATTTGTCTTCTTCAATAAGTACACCGATGATCTTAAGGTCTTTGGTGTGTTTTTTCTGCAAAGCGGCAAGGTTCGGTGCAGCAGCACGGCAAGGCGGACACCACGTTGCAAAGATATCAAAGATGATCACCTTGTCCTCATATCCCCTGACTGAGAAGTTGTGTCCCTCTTTGACGACCTCATACTCTATGTCCTGCAGATCCTTGAGATCATAGGAAGAGGAGGATACCAGAGAGTTTAAGCCACCGTCTTGGGTGGAATCACTACATGCTGCCAAGATGAAAATCGCACCTAGAACAATCACGATGTTTTTTAATGACATTTATACAGTCCTTTTGATATATTGTTGAT
Organism: Sulfurimonadaceae bacterium; assembly: GCA_041562555.1. GTDB lineage: Bacteria > Campylobacterota > Campylobacteria > Campylobacterales > Sulfurimonadaceae. The sequence continues at coordinate 79,674 of JBFEXS010000002.1, read as the reverse complement.
ATATTACTTTATATACGTGTGTATGTCTCATACCATCACACGAAAGATATGAGATATTATAATATTAAGGCTTAATGTGAGTATAGACAAGGCATCATTTCGAAAACTCTGTATGAAAAGATTAAGAGCTGCCACAAATATCCGCAAAAAAAGTCAGGAACATCGTCTGCAATTCGAATTGGAGAAGATTCTTGATCAGATTCAGCCGGCTTCCCTTCTATTTTACCTCCCTCTTGACTTTGAAGTCGATCTGACACAATTATTACAAAAGCAAAAAAGAAGTATTAAAAAATGTTATGTTCCGTTTATGGTGGGCGAAAGTTTTAAGATGGTACCATACAGACTGCCGCTTAGCCGAGGAGACTTCGGTGTAAGTGAGCCAAACAACACAAACAAGACAATCAAAGAGGTGGATGTCGCCATTGTTCCCGTAGTCGGAGTAGATACGGAAGCGAAGCGAGTTGGTTTTGGTAAGGGCATGTATGATAGATTTTTTTCGAGACTTGCCAGAAAACCCATCACGATCTTTGTTCAGCTAGATGAGTGTATCTGTCATCAAGAAGTGACAGACCATTATGATGTCCAAGCTGATATTTATATGACTCCAAAAACGATAAAATATAGGAAACACGATGTTAGATCAGATTCTCTTAGGCGGTGGTATAGCTACCGTCAGCGGAGTAATCGGATTTTTTATCTCCAAAAAATTAAGCAGCGCACAGTTTGATGCCCTTGTTGAACAAGCAAGAGCGAAAGCAAAGGCAATAGATTCAGAAGCAGAACTTTTACTTCATAAGGCGACTTTTAAAGCCGAGGAGATCAATACAAAGGCTCAGAAAAGATTCGATGAAGCGGTAGAAGAAGCACAGGCTTCTTTAAAGACAAAGTTTCAAGAGCTTGAGAACAAAGAGTTGAGTTTTGCCGAATTTAAAGAAGAACAGCTTCGCCGTATCAAGATAGAAGCTGCGAAGACTGACAATATTAACCTGCAGTTAGAACGTGCCACACGTTCTATGGAGAGACAAAAAGAAGATTACTTAAACCGTTCGAACGAAGCGGTGAAAATTATAGAAAGTGGTGCGGGTCTGACCCGTGAAGAAGCGAAAGAGATGCTCTTACGCAAGGTAGAAGAGGATGCTCGTGCCGAGATATCTCATATCGTGCGTAAGTATGAGCAAGAGGCTAAAGATGAAGCTCAGCGCAAAGCGAACTATATCTTGGCTCAGGCGACCTCACGTTTTGCAGGAGAGTTTGCTTCTGAGCGATTGGTCAATACAGTACATCTTAATGATGATGATCTAAAAGGCCGTATTATCGGTAAAGAAGGGCGTAATATCAAGACCCTTGAACTGCTTTTAGGGGTAGATATCATCATTGACGAGACGCCAAATGCGATCATCCTCAGCAGTTTCAATCTTTACAGACGAGCGATCGCGACACGAACAATCGAGCTTTTGATCGAAGATGGACGTATACAGCCCGCACGCATAGAAGAGATCTTTGAAAAAGTGACCAACGAGTTTGAAGCTTCCATACTGGATGAAGGTGAACAGATAGCACGAGAGATGGGTCTTTCGGGAATCCATCCCGAGCTTCTTAAGTTGATCGGACGTTTGCGCTATCGTGCTTCCTATGGGCAAAATGCTTTGGCACATACCCTGGAAGTCGCTAATCTTGCAGGTATTATCGCCGCTGAACTTGGAGGAGACGAATTACTGGCCAAGAGAGCAGGGCTGCTGCATGATATTGGTAAGGCATTGACCCACGACAAAGGTGGCAACCATGTTGATCTGGGACTTGAACTGGCAAAAAGCTATAATGAAGACCCTGTCGTACTCAATGCCATCCCAGCTCACCACGGACTTGAAGAGATCAAGAGTATTGAGTGCGCGGCGGTATGTGCAGGAGATGCACTCTCCGCCGCCAGACCCGGGGCTAGACGTGAAGTCTTGGAATCCTACCTCAAACGGGTCAGTGAGATCGAAGAGATCGCTTCGGAAAAACATGGTGTTAAACAGGCCTATGCCATCAATGCGGGAAGGGAAGTCAGGGTTATCGTCAATGCTCAGTTGCTGAATGATGATGAATCTTCACTTTTGGCGAAAGAGATCGCCAAAGAGATCGAGGCAAAGATGAGCTTTCCGGGAGATATCAAAGTCAATGTCATTCGCGAAAGCAGAAGTGTAGAATACGCACATTGAAAAAGTGTCAAGTGACACTTGACACTTTTTAATTATTTTGTCATACTGTTGAAGTATAAAGCTTCAGGAGTGATGTATGTCAATCAAAATGGCTGCTTTGATGAAAGCGACAGGGGAGACCCGTTCAACTCTTCTTTTTTATGTCAAAGAAGGACTTCTACAAGAACCTTCCAAACCCAAACCCAATGTACATCTCTATGCAGATGATTCCATCGAACGTGTCCGTCTGATCAAGACCTTGCAACATCAGTTGCATTATTCGATCACACAGATCAAACAGGTCTTTGATGACAATCGGTTTGATTTTGAGAACGGTATAGACGTATTGATACAGAAGCTGGACCTGCTCAGCGGTGTCAAAGAACGTCATTACCGTTCTTTGCAGGAGGCTTTGGAGATCTATTCCCTTACTAAAGAACAGATCCTGGCTTATGTGGATGAGGGGGTTCTTGAGATGTATGAGAACCATTTCAGCGATCGCAGTTGGAAGATGCTGCAGATACTGGATGACCTTCAAGCATCCTCCGGGGGTGAGAAATTATTGAAAGCGTATGCAGATGCAGCAAAACATCTCGCTGCTTTGGAGTATGAGCTCGGTGCGGAGCTGATCGAGACAGATGACAAGGGCAGCAATCATGCGCAGGAACTTTTTCTAGACCTTGTCCTCTCTTTACGGCCTTATATCTTCAACCTGCAAACCAAACAAGAACACAAAAGGAGAGTCAATGCCTAGTATATGGAAGATCAAAGGGTTTATCCCTTATATACTCGTTGTTTTTTTAAATGCCTTTACAGACCTCGGACATAAGATTATTATCCAAAATACAGTCTTTAAGATCTATGACGGACAGACACAGATCATATTGACGGCGGTTGTTAATGGTCTCATCCTGTTACCGTTTATCGTTCTGTTTTCGCCTTCAGGCTTTCTGTCTGATAAATACTCAAAAAGTAAGATCATGCGATATGCAGCCTGGGCAGCAGTGTTTATTACCCTGGGGATCACGGCGTCATATTACGCGGGGGCTTTTGAGTTGGCTTTTGCTTTGACCTTTATTCTTGCGGTACAGTCTGCACTCTATTCACCGGCTAAATACGGGTATATCAAAGAGCTTGTCGGAAATCGGCACCTTACACTGGGGAATGGTATTGTACAGGCAGTGACGACGGTATCTATACTTGCAGGGATCGTTGTTTACTCGGTGTTTTTTGAGGGCTTCTTGGATGGGAAGAGCTATACGTCATCAGAAGAGATCCTGAACTATATCGCACCGATTGGATGGGCCTTGGTCTTTGGCTCGATCGTAGAGTTGTTACTTGCTTATCGTCTTCCGGATACGAATATCAAGAGTGATATACATTTTGAGGTCAATCAATACTTCAATGGAAGTTATCTCAAAAGAAATATGAAGGTGATCTCGCAAAACAGTATTATCTTTCACTCCATTATCGGACTATCCCTGTTCTGGTCGATCTCCCAGGTCGTCCTGGCAAGTTTTCCGGCTTATGCCAAAGATGCTCTTGCCTTGGACAATACGATCATCGTACAGGGGATGATGGCTTTGGCCGGGATCGGTATCGTGGTCGGTTCCATCATGGCAGGTAAGATATCTAAAAACTATATAGAGACGGGAACCATACCGGTAGGGGCTCTGGGGATTACCATAAGTCTGTTGATCCTGCCCAACGTTCAGGCGACATGGATACATGCATTGAATTTTATGGCCTTTGGATTCTTTGCCGGTCTGTTTATTGTCCCACTTAATGCCTTGCTGCAGTTTAATGCAAAAGATCATGAGCTCGGGCTGGTGATCGCCGGAAATAATTTCATACAGAATATCGCAATGATCTCCTTCTTGGCACTCACGGTCGTCTTCGCCTATTTTGGTCTAAACAGTATAGGGCTGTTTTATCTGATGCTGGTGGTCGCACTGGTGGGATCGATCTATGTGATCTCCTATATCCCGCAATCCATGGTGATCTTTTTGATCTCGTCATTGATCTCACGCCGGATAAAGATCGATGTCGTGGGTCTTAATCATTTTCCTCAAAGTGGAGGAGTGCTTCTATTGGGAAATCATATTTCATGGTTGGATTGGGCCTTGATTCAGATGTCTTTACCCCGACAGGTGCGGTTCGTCATGGACAGGGCGATTTATGAGAAGTGGTATCTTAAGGCTTTTTTAGACTTTTTTAAAGTGATACCGATCTCACCAAGGGGTGCCAAAGAAGCAGCTGAACGTGTCAAGGCTCTGTTGGATGAAGGGGAAGTAGTCTGTCTTTTTCCTGAAGGTACCATTAGCCGTACCGGACAGCTTTCAGAGTTTAAGAAAGGGTTTGAACATATGGCAAAGGGTGCCAATGGCGTCATCGTACCTTTTTACCTTCAGGGAATGTGGGGAAGCCGTTTTTCACGCTCATCTGAGAAACTACAAAAGGCAAAGAACAGCCGTAAACGTGAAGTCGTGGTCTCATTCTCAGAGCCGATAGACATCAACAGCACCCGGACACAGGTGAAGCAAAAAGTGTTTGAACTCTCTTTTAGCTCATGGAAACGATATACACAAAGTCTTCCATCGATGCAGGAGGCATGGGTTGACACAGCTTCACGTTTAGGTTCGGATTTTTGTATGGCAGACTCCAAGACCAACAGCATGTCCTATACCCGAGTGTTGACAGCGACCATACTTTTCAGAAGTTTTATTAAAGAGCATGAAGAACAGAATATTGGAATTTTGATGCCGACGACTTCTGCCGGTGCTATCGTGAACATGGCCACCCTGATGGCAGGAAAAACCGTTGTGAATCTTAATTATACAGCCTCTTCCGATGCGGTTGTATCAGCGATAAAAAAGGCTGAGATCAAAACTATCTATACGGCAAGACAGTTCATTTCCAAACTGCAGGCTAAAGGATTTGATACGGACCTTCTGTTGTCAGGATGCAGGGTCGTCTATCTTGAGGAACTTAAAGGTGAAATATCAAAATTCAAGGCGGTCTCGACACTACTCTTGGCAAAGGTTCTGCCTTCGTTTATTCTGAAGATGATTTATATCAATAAGGTTGATAATGAACACACTGCTGCTATTCTGTTCTCTTCGGGTTCGGAAGGGGAACCAAAAGGGGTCATGTTGAGTCATAAGAACTTTATGGCTAATGTCAAGCAGATTTCGGATGTACTCAATATGCGGGATGAGGATGTCATATTGGCTTCCCTGCCACTTTTCCATGCTTTTGGTCTAACGGCAACGACATGGCTTCCGATGATAGAAGGCATACCGATGGTGTGTCACCCTGATCCTACAGATGCGGTGGGTATCGGTCGTGCAGCTGCACGGTATAGCGCAACAGTCATGTTCGGTACTTCGACATTCTTCAGACTCTATACACGTAATAAGAAGGTGCATCCACTGATGTTTGATTCTTTGCGTCTTGCAGTATCGGGAGCAGAAAAATTGAGTCCGGAAGTAAAAGAGGCCTTTAAAGTGAAGTTTAACAAGGATATCTTTGAAGGATACGGAGTGACGGAGAGTTCGCCGGTCGCGAGTGTGAACCTGCCGGATGTCTTGGAGACAGAAGCCTTTAGTGTTCAGGTGGGAACAAAGGTCGGAAGTGTCGGTCTACCTCTTCCGGGTACGGCATTTAAGGTGGTTGACCCTGATAATCTGCAAGAGTTAAAAGCAGATGAAGATGGACTTATCCTCATTGGCGGTCCACAGGTGATGCAGGGATATTTGAAGGATGAAGCGAAGACATCAGAAGTGATGGTTGAGATAGACGGTGCAACCTGGTATAAGACAGGGGATAAAGGACATGTTGATGAGGATGGATACCTCTTTATCGTTGATCGATATTCGCGTTTTGCCAAATTGGGAGGAGAGATGGTCTCCCTTGGCAGTATAGAGGCGTATATTAAGGCCTATATCAATGACAGTGAGATCGATCTGCTGGCGGTAAATCTTCCTGATGCAAAAAAGGGCGAGAAGGTTGTCTTGCTCCTTCAAGGATACAGTGACCTTGAAGGACTGAAAAAAGGGCTCATAGAGTCGGGTATGAACCCATTGATGCTGCCTTCGGAAATGTATGAAGTGGATCAAATACCAAAACTCGGGACCGGAAAAAGTGATTTCTCAGGTGCAAAAAAATTGGCCAAGGAGCTAGGCGATGCTCAGTAATGTCTATAAAAATATCATCAAAGTAGAAGAGACCCGCAAGGTCTATTTTGAGGAAAAAAGTGCCGAAGAGGTATGGAGAGATGTCATGGCAAAGGATCATAGCAGTATGCAGGCGCTGTGTACCGCAATGAGCAAACTTGTTTATGAAGTGGGAGTACCTAAATGGCTGGTACATATGAGTGCCAATATCCTCTATCATACGGTTTACCGATGGTGGGGACATTTTACGCATGAAAGCGACTATCTTGCGCATCAGTTCTCAGGCATGTCTCCTTCGCTTATGGCATTTTTGCAGCGGCAGTATACGCTCGCACATATGGGGTGTTCTGTGGTGATGGCCTGGGATGAGAAAGACAAACAGATGCTCTGTTTTCGCTCTTTGGACTGGAAAGGTTCCGATGATATTGCCAAGTCAACCCGCAAGTTCTCTTTTATAAACAGAGCAGATGAAGAGGTGGCACAGATAGCGGGGATAACGGCTATGGTCGGCGTATTGACCGGTGTTAAGAAAGGATTCTCAATCGCTATCAATTATGCACCATGGAAGCGCTCGGCGCGCTTTAAATCCGACCCCACCTTTTTGATCCGTAAACTCCTTGAAGATGAGGGTGTCAACTCTTATACAGAGGCATTGCAAGAGGTGCAAAGTTGGGAAACAGGTTCCCCCTGTTTTATCAGCCTATGCGGTGTTGAAAAGGGAGAAGCCTGTGTGGTTGAGCTCGGACACAAGGGAGTGGTACATGTACGCTATATGGATGAAGGAGGGCTATTGATACAGACGAATCATTATGATCTGCAAGGCTCACCGTTTATACACCATAATGAAGCCGCGTACAGCGAAGACGAGGTGGCACAGATGGATGAACAGCAATGGTATGATTCAGAGCTTTTACGTAATTCCCAACAACGCTACAAACTTCTTGACAGCTTTATGCAAGAAACCAAGGATGTGCCGATGCCCGAAAAGCTTGTTTTGGCCTATAAACAGGTGCCTGTATTAAACTGGGAGACGGCACAATGGGTCTTGATGAAACCCTCTATGGGTGAGTTGGATGTTTATGCCTGTACAGACAAATAAGCAATCTCACATGATCGGTTTTGCAGGCATTACACTATAATTACACGAATACTCTTGTATGATATCTTTAGAGGATAAGCAATGGCATTGAACAAACCTAAATATACACTTTTTAAAAATACGACGTATGCGTTGGCGGGACTGATAGAGATCACAAAGCATGAGTCTTCCTTTAAACTACAGATCTTGCTTTTCATCGGGCTTAATACCGTAGCCTGGTTCCTTCCTTTGGCGTTTCATCTGCAGGCTATTCTTTCGCTGTCGCTTTTCATCCCTATTATGGCAGAAGTGATCAATAGCGCTATTGAACGTGTTGTCGACCTGGTGACACTTGAGTATCATGAATTGGCAAAACGGGCTAAGGATGCAGGGGCAAGTCTGGTCTTTTTGAGTCTTGTGTTGACGGGATGCATATGGTCCTGTGTCCTGTATATCGGTTTAGTGAAGTGAGGAAGTGATATGAAAGTCCTTCTCATGGAAGACGATCTTGTATTGCATGAGATCTTAATGGAACATCTGCTCGCCTCGGGGTATGAAGTCCTCGGATGTGAAGATGGTGAAGAAGCTGAAAGGTTGATCTTTAAAGAGTCTTTCGATCTGCTTTTATTGGATGTGAATGTACCCTATATAGACGGTTTTAGTCTGGTAGAAAGTATCCGTGATAACGGTATTAAAACACCTGCCGTTTTCATTACCTCCTTGAATACGACGAAGGATCTGAAGCGGGGGTATGAGGTCGGAGGCGATGAATACATCAAGAAGCCTTTTGATATGGATGAACTGGATGTACGTCTACTCCAGATCCAAAAGGTCTTTCATCTGAGTGACGATGTGATCGTTTTGCCTGACGGGAAACGATTTAACCCTATAGAACATACTGTAAACGGGGAAAAGCTTCGTAAAAAAGAGTCGGAGATTTTACATTACCTGCTTCGTAATATCAACCGCGCGGTCAGTGCGCAGGAATTGATGGACAATCTATGGGCATATGATGAAGTCCCTTCGAACGCCACTTTGCGGACTTACATCAAAAACTTGCGGCAGGTCATAGGTAAAGAGATGATCGTTACCGTACATGGAGAAGGTTTTAAGATTGAAGCTGAGTGATTATGAACGTCGTTCCCTGATCAATTTCATATTGCTTTATGTGGGATCATCGGTACTGCTGATATCCATCATCGCATATCTGATCTATGAAAACGAGAAACGGAACTCCTTGGAGATGATGCAGATGAAGATGCAGCATTTTGCGGATATGCAGGCAGAGGAGATCATCAAGTCGGCGATGAAGCATTCGAATGACTATATGTTGCCTGATGAAAATGAATATGAAGTGGGATTGTATGATGCGAATAATACACTTTTGGAGGGGGACCATTTAGAAACTGTTGTCTTTGAAAAAAAGGCATATGAAGACAAGGGAAACTGGTATTATATCTCAAGAGCTGCCCAGGGACACCTTGGAGTGGAACATATTGTCGTGAAAAAATCGGGGTATACCTCCTTGCTGGATGAGCTTCGTGAGAAAGTCTTACTGTATTGGATCTTGGCTGTAGTCTTTATCTCCATTGTTGCTTACTACCTCGGGAGGATATTTTTGCGGCCTGTAAGGGAAAAGATTGATACGATTGATGCTTTTATCAAGGACTCGACCCATGAGCTGAGTACTCCGATCACTGCATTGATGCTCTCTGTAGATGCGCTTTCAAAACAGACCCCGTCAAAAGCATTGAGCCGCATCAAGCTCTCCTCCCGGCAGATTGCGGATATTTATCATGACCTTACCTTTTTATTGCAATTGGATAAGTCAATCAAGATGGATGAGAATATCGATATGAAAGCTGTTTTAGAACAGCGTATTGACTATTTTTCCCCTTTGGCGGAACAGAAGCAGGTCAAGATGATCTCTGAGATGGAAAGTTCGTTTGATTTCTTTATGGAGAGAACCGCCTGTATCCGTCTTATCGATAATCTTATCTCCAATGCGATCAAATACAGCTATAAACATACACAGATCACAATCGGTATACATAACAAAGAGGTACATATACAGGACGAGGGAAAAGGTATGGATGAGGTCGAACAACAACAGGTTTTTGAGAGGTACATGCGCATTGAAAAGAACCGTGGCGGCTTTGGTATCGGTCTGGATATTGTCAAGCAGGTCACACAGAGGTATAATATAGAAATTGAAATAAATTCTAAGCCTAAGAAGGGTACACTTTTTATACTGAAATTTCCGTAGAGAACAGAGAAAGACTTCTGGCATAAACGCTTTGAAACGAGCACTTATTCAAGCAGTCTGTTAAAGATAAAGGATGACAAGATGTCACATGTATTAATTATTGGAGCCGGCGGCGTAGGACGTGTTGTAACACATAAGTGTGTAATGAACAAGAGCACCTTTAGCAAGATCACCCTTGCCAGTCGACGATTGAGCTCATGTCAGACGATTGCTGATGAGTTGCCAAAGGGTGCGATAGAGATTGCTCAGGTCGATGCGGATAATACGGATGAACTGGCAGCTTTGATCGAAGAGATTAACGCGGACATTCTTATCAATGTCGCATTGCCGTATCAGGATCTTACGATCATGGATGCGTGTTTAAAAACAGGTATCCCTTATCTGGATACAGCCAATTATGAGCATCCTGATGAAGCGAAATTTGAGTATAAAGAACAGTGGGCAAAACATGAGGACTTCAAAGCAAAAGGCTTGATGGCACTTTTAGGTTCGGGATTTGATCCGGGAGTGACCAATGTCTTCTGTGCCTATGCACAAAAACACTATTTTGATGAGATCCATACAATCGATATCCTTGATTGTAATGCCGGTGATCACGGATACCCTTTTGCGACAAACTTCAATCCGGAGATAAACCTTCGTGAGGTCTCGGCAAATGGACGTTACTGGGAAAACGGCGAATGGGTCGAGACGAAACCGATGGAGATCAAGATGGTCTGGGACTATCCTGAAGTAGGGCCTAAAGACTCTTACCTGCTGTATCATGAAGAGATGGAATCTTTGGTCAAACATATCAAGGGACTCAAGCGTATCCGTTTCTTCATGACCTTTGGCCAGTCCTATCTTACACATATGCAGTGTCTGGAGAATGTCGGGATGCTTGGTATTGAAGAGGTGGAACATAAGGGGCAGAAAATCGTTCCTATTGAGTTTTTAAAGACACTTCTTCCTGATCCTGCCTCTTTAGGTCCTCGAACAAAAGGCAAGACGAATATCGGTATTGTGGCGGAAGGGATAAAAGACGGCCAGAAAAAGAAGATATATATCTATCAGGTCAGTGATCATGAACAATGTTATGCTGAGGTCAAATCACAAGCTGTTTCCTATACGACTGGTGTACCTGCGGTGATCGGTGCGAAACTGATGGTTGAAGGGAAATGGTCTGCCGAAGGTGTCTTCAACATGGAAGAGTTTGATCCTGATCCATTTATGGCTGAACTCAATGAGCAGGGCCTCCCATGGAAAATAAAAGAACTTGAGTAGTATCTGTCCTCTTTGCCATTGTACAGACACCTCGCTTTTTTGTGAACATGAGACGGGTGAATACCATCTGTGTTCCGACTGTTCACTTGTTTTTGTCCTAGAAGAGTTTCGATTGGCTGAGGCGGATGAAAAAGAGCGATATGATTTACATACAAATTCACCGGATGATCCCGGGTACCGTCAATATCTTCGCAAGGTCTTAGATCCGGTACTCGAACGTATTGACGATGAGGCTGCCGGTCTGGACTTTGGTTCAGGACCTGGACCGACCCTCTCCAAGATGTTTGAAGAGCAGGGGCATACAATGTGTATCTATGATCATTTTTATGCAAGAGATGAAGAAGTATTAAAGAAAAGCTATGATTTTATTACCTCTACTGAAGTCATAGAACATCTGTATGATCCAAAAGGAGTTATGGACAAACTCTGGTCTATGGTAGAGAACAAAGGACTTTTGGCCCTACTTACACAACCGTACCCGTCCCAAGACGCATTTGCCTCATGGTATTATAAAAATGACCCGACCCATGTCTGTTTTTTTTCGATAGAGACGATGCAGTGGTTGGCAAAACAATGGCAGGCCGAATTTGAACGTGTGGGTAAAGACCTTTTTATTTTTAGGAGAATATAGATGAGTATAGACTTTGATCATGTCACGCATACACCAATGTATATTTGTGAGTTGGAAAGACTTGAAGCCAATCTTCATATATTGGATCGGGTCCAAAGGGAGTCGGGAGCAAAAGTCATCCTGGCACTCAAAGGGTTCGCTATGCATGCTACCTTTGATCTGGTAGGGAAATATCTGCATGGATGTACTGCCAGCGGTCTGCATGAGGCGAAACTGGCTAGGGAAATGATGAACAAGGAAGTGCATACGTATTCTCCTGCTTTTAAAGAGGAGGAGATAGATGAAATCGCAGCTATCTCTGATGACATCGTTTTTAATTCGCCCGCACAGTATCTCCGGTTTAAAGATAGGGTAAAAGCCATTAATCCGGATATCTCACTCTCTTTACGCCTGAACCCGGAGTATTCCGAATCTCCGGTTGACCTGTATAATCCTTGTGGACTGTTCAGCCGTCTAGGTACGACACAAGCGAATCTTCTAAAGGCCATCGAGTCCTATGAGGGGGATTTCTTCGAAGATCTGGACGGGTTGAATTTTCATGCCTTGTGTGAACAGGATGTCGGTGCCCTTGAAGGGGTGTTGAAAGCTTTTGAATCCAAGTTCGGAAACTTCATTCCCAGAGTGAAATATGTCAATTTTGGTGGAGGACACCACATTACCAAAAAGGGTTATGATGTATCCAGACTGATCGAGGTGATCAAAGCTTTTTGCTCAGAGCATGCTGTACAGGTCTATCTTGAACCGGGTGAAGCTGTTGGATGGGAGACCGGGGTATTGGTTTCAAGTGTCTTGGATATTGTTGATAACGGGATGAAGATCGCAATATTGGATACATCGGCAGAAGCACATATGCCGGATACTCTGGCCATGCCTTACCGGGCTCAGGTGAGAGGTGCTGCAGAGGCTAACAAGAAAGCATATACCTATAAATTAGGTGGCAACACCTGTCTGGCCGGGGATGTAATGGGGGATTACTCTTTTGACAGGCCTCTTAATATCGGGGACAAGATCATTTTTGAAGATCAGATCCATTATACTTTTGTAAAAAACACGACCTTCAATGGGATAAAACTTCCCAGCCTTGCACTTTGGACGCAGGAGAAAGAGCTTAAAGTTGTACGCACATTCGGATACAAGGATTATAAAGAACGTCTCTCCTAGGAGCGCTTATTTCAGCGCTACCATGAAGATATTGCCATTTCGGTTGATATAGACACGTTTATAACTGCCCTCATGTTTTTTGAGTATTGTTTTTAACTCATCAACAGATTTCACCGTATACCCTTCGACCTGAATGATAATATCACCTGGCTGAATACCTTGAATTTGTGCTTCACCCTCATTGCTGACCTTGGTTACCAGCAGGCCTTGTATATGTGAAGGGATACGATATTGATAGCGAAGATTGTCATCAAGAGCCTTGAGACTCAATCCGCCCAATAGGGATTCATTGACAGAAGCCTGGATGCTCTCCTGGGTCTGTAGGACCAGATGTGTTGTATAGAGCTTCTGATTGCGTTCATATTCAACTTCGATTTTCTTGTCCGGTGAAAGCAGTCCGACACGGTTTTTGAGATCACTTGCATTTTTGATGTCATGTCCATCGACTTTTGTGATAAGGTCTCCTCGCTGCAGTCCGGCTTTCTGTGCGGGAGTGTTCTCATTGACATCGATCAGTACAGCACCTGTCTCACTTTTGTATAAAGATTTCAGTTTTGCGTTGATATCAGAGATCTGCACGCCCATATATCCGCGGGTCACTTTCCCATCTTCAATGAGTTTTTGGACAACGTGTTTCATAAGGTTGACTTCTATGGCAAATCCAATACCGTTGTTTCCTCCACTGCGGGAGAGAATGGCAGAATTGATCCCGATGAGTACACCGCGGCTGTCTACCAGTGCGCCGCCGGAGTTTCCGGGGTTGATCGAAGCGTCGGTCTGGATAAAGTTTTCATATTCATTGAGACCGATGCCATTTTTATGCTGTGCTGAGATTATACCGCTTGTGACACTCTGTCCGACGCCAAATGGATTGCCGATAGCGAAGACCACATCACCCACTTTCAGGTTGGAAGAGTTCCCGATAGTTATCGCTTTAAGGGGTTCGTCTGCTTCGACTTTGATGACGGCGAGATCACTTTTTGGATCACTCCCGATCAGTTTTGCATCATACTCTGTATTTTTACCTGGAAGCGTGACCGTGATAGTGTCGGCGTTGTCAATGACGTGATTGTTCGTTACGATATATCCGTCGCTGCTGATAATGACACCCGAACCCAGTCCCAGACTACGTTTTTGGGGGGCTTGTTGGGATGGTGGCATGCGTCTGCCGAAGAACTCCTCCAAAAACTCTTGCATATGGATGTTTTGGCGGACTTTTTTAGAACTGGAAATATGCACAATCGAAGGGGTGGTGTTTTGTAAGACTTCGGAATACGAGAGGATCGTATTCTTTTCGAAGGCTAAGGTTCTTTCTTCGACCTTGGGTGCCTCTTTAAAATTGATAGTGGCTGCATTGGCCAATAGAAATATGGAAGATAAAATTACAATGCTTTTCGTCATGTTTACTCCTTAAATTGAGAGTTAAAGAATAAAATTTGAATGTGTAAAAATAATGTGAGAGAACGTGTCTCAGCCATTATTCTTATCAATTCTGGCCGGAAGGGTCATGATAAAACGTGCTCCTTCCTCATAATCCGTATCAAGTCGGATCGTCCCGCCTAGATGTTGGGTGATAAGGTTATAGGTGATATTAAGTCCGAGACCGGTTCCACCTTTATTTCTTTTTGTCGTGATAAACGGTTCAAAGATTTTATGTTTGACACTTTCATCTACGCCTTTGCCGTTATCGGAGAAGATAATCGTTACACCTTCATCATGGTGCTGTGTCTCAAGGACGATTTCGCCTTCCTGGTCATAGTCAAATCCATGCAGGAGTGCATTTTGAAGCATATTGACTACGATTTGTGAGATGGCACCCGGATAGGAGTACATATGGATTGGTTCGCTGTCAAGTTTGAGTTTAAGTTCAACCGGTCTGTGTTTAAGCTCATTTTTGAAGGTGCTGAGTACTTCTTGAAGATAATCGTTAAGTTCAAAATCACGGATCTCTTCACTACTCTGGTCCACCGAGATTTTTTTGAAGTTACGGACCAGTAAAGCAGCACGATCGAGGTTCTTGATAAGGATCTCATCGGCTTCGGAAATGGTCTCGATAAAGTGCTCCAAGGCTGATTTGGAGAGTTTGTTTTCCGCAAGCATGGTCTGAACAGTCTTGATCTCATTTTTAAAGATCGAGGCTGCAGTAATAGAGATACCAAGGGGTGTGTTAACCTCATGGGCAACGCCTGCTACTAGGTTTCCTAAGGCTGACATCTTTTCTGACTCTACAAGTTGGGATTGGGCACTTTGTAGACGTTCCAAACTCTCTTGCAGTTCCGCTGTTCGTTCTTTAACCCGTTCTTCAAGCTCATTTGTCAGGCGTTCGAGGTGAGCTTGATAGGTACGCGATATGGTTTCAGCTTCATCCCGTTCACGCCCACGCTGCTCGATCTTGCCAAGCATTGAGTTGAAGTCGTCATATAGATGTCCGACTTCATCATTGTACATCTTCTTCGCACGAATGGTATAGTCTTCGCTCAAAGAGATCTCCTGCGCGGTCTTCGCCAGATTGATAATTGGCATCGAGATATAGTTTTGGATCTTGTAAATGATGATCAGAGAAAGAAAAACCAATATGACCATTCCGGCCAAGAGTAAAAGCGCGTAGGATAATAACTGTTTAGGGATCTCTTTGGTCGAGACGTAAAAAATAATAGCTCCGTAGGTCTGACCGTTATAGGTGACGGGTGTCGCTAGGACAATCTCATCTTCAATGACCTGATCACTGTCGGTGAATTTGGTCAAGGTCTGTGCAAATGTGGTCTCATAATTGTCTTTTGTATAGGTTGAGAAAAGTTTTCCAGATTCATTATAGAGAGCAGCTGCGTTGATATTGGGGATACTCTCCAATTTGTTAAGTACTTCGTTCGCGCCGGAAAGATCGGAAAAAAGAAGGGGTGTGACAGCGTAATCGGCAATAAGCTGTGATTGTAGTTTTGATTCACTCAGCAAAGCAGAAGTGTTGCGCTGATAGTTTACAAAAAGAGTAAAGAAGACATAGGCACCAAGGGCCAGGACCAAAAGATTGACAACGGATAGAATAAGTTTGTATTTGATCGAAAAATCAGAGAAGCGGTTCATTGTATCACCTCTTCGGCAGATTTCAGCAACAGATAGCTGATCTTGATATTGGCATCTTTGGCAGCCTTGTTGTTGATGATATATTTAAAACGCTTGTCCCGTAAATAGAAGGTGATCATAACATTCTTATTGAGAAACTGCTTGTTGTCACTTACTGTCAATAGGGCAGAAGATGTGTACTTGTCGGTAATAGAAGAGACATTTTTCGTATTTTTCCCGATAAAAAGAAGATCACACTGAGGTATCTTGGATAAATCAGAAACACGCAGAATTTTGACCGGTCTGTCATGATAGGTTTTATCAATATAGACTTTTTCCAGGATTTCTGCAAAATCATCATCATTGAGTATACATACGGAGAAGTAGGACTTGTCACTTTTCGGCCATTCGATAAGATGGGTGAACTTCTCTAAAAACACAGCCTTGATCTGCGTCTCTGAAACAGCCAGAAGCTTGGTGCTTAATAGGATGATACTTATGAAAAGAAGTGATTTCCTCATGATAAAGGGTCCTCCTTTTCACTAAGATGTGGCAGAGGTTCAGAGATAAAATACCCCTGGGAGTATTTGATGCCGAGCTCATTTACTATGGTGTATATTTCTTCGTTACAGACAAATTCGGCTACAAGATCGATACCGACATTATTGGCAAAATAGACAATACTGTCGACCATCTTGCGGTACATCTCATCTTGGACATTTTTGATAAAAGAACCATCAATTTTAATAGAATTAAGTTGCAGATTGATGATGTTGGCAAAGTTTTGGCATTGGGCACCAAAGTCATCCAAAGCGATACCGCACCCAAGTTCATGAAGCTGTTTGATGTTCTCTCGACTGTTAAGAACAGTATCCAGAGAGTTGTTTTCCAACACTTCAAAGATAATACGCGAAGGCTCTATATCGTAGGTCTCAAGAATAGAACTGACATAGGAGGAAAAGTTCCCGTCTTGTAAGTCATGGGGAGTGATATTGATGGAAAAGACGAAGTTGTTGTCTGCGAACACCTTAGCACTTTTTTCCAGCATGGTACGTGTGATTTGAACAAGTATCCCTGTCTCTTCCGCAACTTTTAAAAAGGTGGCGGGAGGAATGACTTCATCATCTTTGATCATACGTACCAGACATTCATATTTCTCAATTTTTTTAGTGTTGTTATTATAGATCGGTTGAAAAAACGGGACGATACGATCTTCTTTCAACGCATGTTTGATCTCTTTAAACCATGTAACATTGTTTTGTATATCACGGATGACACTCATGTTCTCATGATAGCGTTGCACGCGGTTAGAACTGATAAGACGGGCTTCTTTGACCGCAAGATCAGCCTTATTGAAGAGATTCTCGGTTTCATTTTCAACAATACCGATAGTAAAGGTAATATTAAAATCGATATCTTCATGGGTGAAACTGGAGTTTTGGAATTTATTTTGAATCAGTGCAACAGTCTCGTCAATCTCCATCGGAGTGCTCTTTTGTGTAAGCAATAAGAACTCATCGATACCGATGTGATAGAGTTTGTTTCCCTTGCCTTCGAGCAGTTTGAGTGTCTTTCCGATCTCTTCAATGATGTAGTTTCCCTGGGCATATCCATACAGATCATTGATATGAGAGAACCTGTCTACGTTCAGCAGCACTATGGTTACATCTGTCAACTCCATGAGGTCGTTATGAAGCTTGTGTTGATTATAGAGGTTGGTCAAAGGGTGATGGATTATCTCTTTATAGAGTGCTTCTTTTTCTGTATTGACCTGAAAAAGACTGGAAAAGTTGTTGATCGCTATTTTGACAGAACTGTATAACTTATCTGCATTAAGCTCTGTCTTGTCTTTATAATCATTGATGTCATAATGATCGATCACAAACTTTTCGGGAGCTTGACCGGCCTGACCGGTACGAATTATGATGCGAAGATGTGGATTAAGAAGCTCCTGACGGATATATTGTGTGAGCTCAAGACCGGCATTGGCAGTTTCCATTACCACATCAATGAGGGCAACGGCAAAACTGTCGTCTTCGGACAACAGGCTCTTTGCCTCTTTCGCAGAATAAACAGAGGTAAAAGACAAAGGTCTGTCATCTACGTATAGGTTCTTTAGTGCAAGTATGGTGACCTCATGTACACCGATATCGTCATCGACGATGAGTACCTTCCAGGGCTTTTTTTGACTGTCCGGAGTAATTGATTCTTCGTCTTGAAAAAGAAAATCATCCGTCATCCGCACAGTCCTGTCACACTTTGAATATTATGTTTACATAATAATAATACCCAAAAATATAATATAAGTAAAATAAATTTTTGACTTTTTAGTTTAAGAGGACTATTATGGGCGCTGATTGGATTGTGTTATAGCAGCCTTGACGGCATTGAGATAAGAAATAGTTGAAGGATTCTTATCATTATAGGCAATATCAAAAGCGGTACCATGATCGACAGATGTACGTATGATCGGAAGATTGAGGGAGATGTTGATACTCTCTTCAAAATAGAGGGCTTTTAGGGGAATAAGCCCCTGGTCATGGTACATGGCAACATAATGTTTGAATTCTTTGCGCATCCGTGCGGTGAAGGCGGTGTCGGGAACCATTGGTCCAATAAAAAGCTCTTTGTCGAGTTGCTGATTGGCTTTTTGGACAGCATGGCTTATTTCTGTCTCTTCATTACCCAATACGCCTCCATCACCGGCGTGGGGATTAAGCCCCAAAACAGCAATCTTTTCAGCTTTGATGTCTTTAGAGAGATCCAGAAGGAAGCGGAGGATCTTTTTTGTTTTGATCTGTTTCGCAACAGACTTTAACGGGGTATGCTCTGTGTATAAGGCGACGTAAAGTTCTTCGCAGCCAAGCATCATAATAGCATCTTTGTCAAAATAGTCTCTAAGCATGTCGGTATGGCCCTTGTAGTCAACACCTGCTTTAAACCAAGCTTCTTTATGTATTGGAAGGGTCACCAAGGCATCCGCGATCCCTTTTTCACACAGTTTGATAGCCTTTTTGAATGAGTTGTAACTATATAGACCGCTTTTGCTGCTGATCTTTGCAGGATGTATATCAAAATCTCCCCGTACCGGAAAGAGTTCTATCTCTTTGGGAACAGAAAGCTTAAGCTTTTGTGCTGCCTGAGAGAGCATTGACTCGGAGATACAGTAGACTGGACGGGCAATCTTGTTGATCTCTTCGTGAGCTCTGAGTAGAATCTCAATGCCAATACCATTTAGGTCACCGACACTTACTGCAATGACGGGTCTGCTCATTGGATCAGCTCTTTCATATCGATAATAGCTTGCTCCAGCCCGGTAAAGACGGAACGGGCTATGATACTTTGACCGATATTGAGCTCTTGAATAACTCCGATATCACACATGGCCTGTACGTTTTGATAGTTCAGACCATGTCCTGCTGCTACCATCAGACCTTTCTGGTGCGCAAGATAAGCCGCATCTTTGATCTGTTCGATAGCATCATGGAGCATCTTCTTGAGTTCGGAACGGGGACGTTCAAGCTCTTTGATACTATGGTGTGTCGTTGCAAGGGGTGTATTAAGCATGGCATAGATGTTGGCATAGCTGCCGGTATGAAGTTCGACCATATCAATGTCAAGCTGGGAAGAGAACTCGATCACTTCTTCATTTGGATCGATGAAGAGGGAAACATCTATTTCATGGGCCTTAAGTTGCTCAATGGCTTTTTGAATCTGTTTGCGTTGCCCCAGTATGTCCAGACCGCCTTCAGTTGTGACTTCTTCGCGTTTTTCCGGGACAAGGGTCGCGCGGTGGGGTTTAAGTTGGCAGACGATATCGATAATGTCCGGGTCTATGGAACATTCCAGGTTGACAGGTAGTGCAGAATTAAACATGATCTTCTGTGCATCCAGGTCATTGATATGGCGGCGGTCTTCGCGCAGATGAATGGTGATCTGGTCTGCCCCGGCACGTTTACAGATTCCCAGCGCATCGACAGGATCAGGATCATTGATGCGGCGAGCCTCTCTTAAGACAGCAATATGGTCGATATTGACACCCAGGTGTATCTTTTTTTCGTTGGTGATCATGATCTCTCCTTTAATTGATTAATTGGCTTGACGCTTCTGATAGAATTCAGCTTTAAATTCGGCATATCTGTCTTCTAATATCGCTGCACGTGCCTGCTTCATAAGGCTTAAATAATAGTGCAGGTTATGTAAAGATGCCAGACGAAAGAAACTTAGTTCCTTTGCTCTGAAAAGGTGGTTCATGTATGCGCGTGAATAACGTTTACAGGTCGGACAATCGCATTCAGGATCGATCGGTCTGGCATCCTCTTTGAATTTTGCTCCACGAATATTGATACGGCCAAAAGAGGTGAACAGGGTCCCATTACGGGCATTGCGTGTCGGCATGACACAGTCGAACATATCCACGCCTCTGTCTATATTCTCAATTAAATCTTCGGGTGTACCGACACCCATCAGATAGCGTGGTTTGTCCTCAGGCATATACTGGGTGGTGTGTGCAACTGTCTCATACATGTCTTCATTTGACTCTCCTACGGAAAGACCACCGATAGCGAAGCCATCATAATCGAGTGCACATAGCTCAGTGGCGGATTGGGTACGAAATGCCTTGTCCGTTCCTCCCTGTATGATTGCAAAGATGTTCTGATCCTTACAGATCCCTTTTTTCTGTTGTGAACGGAAATACTCAATAGACTCTTTAGCCCATCGGGTAGTGCGCTCTATAGAGGTTTTTATTCGCTCTTGGGTGGCGGGTAGTGCTACAAGGTCATCAAGGATCATCATGATGTCACTGCCAAGATTGGTCTGAATGTCGATTACTTTCTTGGGAGTAAAAAGATGTTTACTGCCATCGATATGACTTTTAAACTCGATTCCATCCTCTTGTGGTTTAGAGTTGTCACTTAAAGAAAAAGCCTGGAATCCCCCGGAATCGGTCAGGAAGCTCTTGGGAAAGGTGGTGAAGTTATGGAGTTTACCCATTTTGGCGACATTCTCATCCCCGGGACGAAGATACATATGGTAGGTATTGGCCAAGATGATTTGCGCACCTAAGGTCTCGTGCATATCATGCATATCGAGGGATTTGATGGAACCGACAGTGCCGACGGGCATAAAGACGGGTGTTTCAATAGTAGAATGGGCAGTCTGTATCGTTCCCGCACGGGCTTTTCCACTTTGTGCTTGGAGTGTAAATGTCATATTTGATTCTTTGTAAAAAAAGCTTATACTTTCTTTTTTATCGCAATTATACTACAATCACTTAACTAATAAAACAGGATAGAGATGAAAAAGATATTGATCTTAACGGATGGAAATGTCGGCAGACACTTTGTTGAGCGTGTGGCTGATACCTATACCAGTGAAAATATCTATTATGTCGTATCCATGGACAAGCTTGAGATAGAAAATGCCAAACAGGCCCAGTTTAAGTTCTACCAATTTGATCCGACTTCCTTTCATAAACTCTCTAATCTGTTGAAGATGGAATTCATCCAAGTGCTAATCGTTATGAAGCATGCTACGGATGTTGAACTTAGTATTAAAAACATTCGTGCGGTGAAAAGCCAGCTGCGTATTGTCACCCTTGATCGGTGGGGTCTTAAATTTGATGATCAGAATATTGTTGTCGTCAATACCAATGAGTTACTCTCATCCCGTTTGATTGATTATCTACCGAATGTACCGGTGATCGCACAAAACGTCGGAATGGGAGAGGGTGAGATCATGGAGGTCTCTGTTCCCTTTGGAAGCTCCTTCGTATATAGACATATCGGTGCCCTTGAACAGAAGAACTGGAAGATCGTGGCCATCTACCGAAATCAGCGTCTTATTCTTCCTACCGCCAAGCGGATGATCCAGCCCAATGACCTGCTTGTCCTGGTCGGAGAACCTTCCGTACTGAAGACCGTATATCGGGCGATCAAGCGTGAGTTGGGTCAGTTTCCTGCTCCGTATGGAAGTAACTTGTACCTGTATATCGATATGGCCAAAGAGAATGTCAAGACGCTGCCAAAATTGATCAAACGTTCAAAATATATTCATAGAAATATCGGTGATAAACTCTATATCCGTGTTGTCAATGCCAGTGATATTGAGACCCTGACAAAGATAAAGTCTCATCGAAGTGATGATATTATTATTGACGTTGATTACACTACTCGGGGCTATAAGGATATTATATTAAATGATATTAAAAAGATGGATATCGGCCTTGTCATGCTCTCATCAACACTGTTTGGTATTACACAGATGCGAGAGACCCTGCATGAAAGCAGGGTGCCGGTATTGAAGCTGTCTAATAAGCCTTTCTCCAAACTCAAGGAGTCTGTAGTCGTCCTGACGGAAAACAGAGATCTGGAAAAGATTTCCACGACGGTTTTTGACATCTCCGCACAACTCTCTTTTAATCTTGAGCTTTTTGAATTTACCCAGGAAAAGACCGATGAAAAAGAGCGTATCATCGAGCATTATGAAAACCTGTCGATCATCTTTTCCAAATCGATCAAAATCAATTCACAAGAGAAGAATCCTATTCGTTTTTTACGTGAAAAAGAGAACTTTTTATACTGTCTTCCATTCACGGAAAAGATCTTGGATCTGCCTTTGTACTCACTTTTCTCAACAGATAGTGAAAAATTGTATCACCGACTTGGTGAATATCACCAACTTTTCATTCCTACCCAATTATAAACAGCCCGGTTTATCCCCTTTAAAGCCTTGCTTTAGTATTATCTATCCCATTAAAACATTTTGGATAGATAATGAAGATAGATATTGAGCTAAAAAAAGAGATCGACAACTCTTACCCGGTACATATCGGTACCCTCGAAGAGATCACGGTAGATGCAAAAGTCGCCATTGTGACTAACCCAAAAGTCGGTGGTTTGCATCTGCATTATCTTCTTTCACGATTAAGTGCAAAAGAGGTCTATATAATCACCGTTGAAGACGGTGAGAACTACAAGACACTTTCGACAATAGAAAAGATCGTCAATAATCTATTCGAGCACAAGTTCAACCGTTCTTCGGTCTTGATCGCCTTGGGCGGTGGTGTTATCGGTGATATGACAGGATTTGCAGCAAGTATTTATCAGCGTGGGATTGACTTTATTCAAGTCCCTACAACACTGCTGTCACAGGTAGATGCAAGTGTAGGCGGTAAAACAGGTATTAACAATGCCTACGGAAAAAATCTTATCGGTGCATTTCATCAGCCCCGAGCTGTTTATATCGATCCGCACTTCTTGTCTACACTACCTAGACGTGAATATGCGGCGGGAATCGCCGAAGTGGTTAAGATGGCTGTCTGCTTTAACCAGGAGTTTTTTGAATGGCTGGAACAGGCTGACCTACTTGATCCTGAACAGATCAAAACGGCTATCGCTAAATCTGTGGAGACTAAAGCTTATGTTGTTTCTCAAGATGAGAAAGAAAAAGGTCTGCGTGCCGCGTTGAACTATGGACATACCTTCGGTCATGTGATTGAGAATGAGACGAACTATACACGCTATCTTCATGGTGAAACCGTAGCGATCGGTATGATGATGGCCAATGAACTGGCAACACGTCTTGGGATGATGAAAAGTGATGAGGAGATGCGTATCAAGCAGTTGCTTCAAAAGTATGAACTTCCTGTAGCCTATGAAATCAGTGATGTCGAGGCATTTTATGAAGCGTTCTTCTTGGATAAGAAAAGTTCAGACGCTGCAATCACCTTTATTGTGCCCGAACATATCGGCGGAGTGCAGCTTCGAGATGACATTGATAAAGATATCGTGATGGACATCCTTAAAACTTACGCAGGACATAAAGGTGACTAGACTTCTATTGGTATTGTTGAGTGTCGCGACACTCTGTTTTGCTGAAGAGACAGCAGATCTTAATAGAACGGAACAGCTACAGCGACAGGCGCATATCAATCAATTACGAGAAGCGCATGACAAGACGATCAAAGAGCTTGGAAAAGAGGGCATCCTATGGCAGAAGTCATACGACTCCTACACTACTTCGCTGAATGTATCCAAAGAGCTTAAAGAGGTTCGAAAGCAGATCAAGAAACTTGCCAAAAAGGGTAATAATTTTGAAGAGCGGGACGAACTTAATGCTTTGGAGACCCGCGAGCATATCCTTGCAAATCAAATCGATCTGCTTCAGGGCAAGGAGAATGCACCCTTTACCGAACTGCTTATCCCTGATGAACTGCCTGAAGTACCTGAAGTAAGTAATCCTTTTTCGATTTTTACCGCGCTTTCGTATATCAAGCTTATTGAAGGAAAACTCAAAGAATACCTTCAAGAAGAGAGTACTTTGGGTGATTATATTGTCCTCTTGCGTAAAAAGACACGCATCAGCAGTGAACTGGCAGCATTGACAAAATCAGAAGAAGATGGAGTGATCGCCAAAGATGACCTACATAAACTGACGATTTTCGAGGGTGCTCTGGAAACGGTTAATAAGGCTTCTGTCCTATATGCACAGCGTATTGACGGAGTCGAGACACAACTTCAAAAGGAGATCAAGGCGCAGATATGGAAACTGTTGAACCTTGGGATCATCATTATCGTCCTCTTTATCCTGTTCGTTTTAGCCAAACTGGTCATCAAGAAATATATCACCGATAATGAACGTATCTATATGGCGCATAAGATGCTTACCTTCGTTAACATCTCGCTCATCGTCATCATTGTCGCATTCTCATATATCGACAACGTAAGTTATATCATCACCGTACTGGGTTTCGCTTCTGCAGGTATCGCCATTGCGATGAAAGACTGGTTCATGTCGATGTTAGGCTGGTTTGTACTTCTGGTGAGTGGTTCCATCAGTGTCGGTGACAGGATCCGTGTTATCAAAGAGGGGGTGGAATATGTCGGTGATGTACTGGATATTTCCTTGCTGCGTATCACTATCTTTGAAGATATCACCCTTACGACCTACATGAGTAACCGTCGCGCCGGGCGTATCATCTTTATCCCTAATAACTATGTCTTTACGACGCTTCTGGCGAACTATTCTCACGCGACTTTGAAAACCGTATGGGATGGTATTGATATAACGATCACCTTTGATTCCAACCATCGCAAAGCGAGCCATATCGCTAAAGAGATCGCCCGAAAGTACTCTAAAGGGTATACGGATATTACCCGGACACAGTTGAATAAACTGCGTAACCGTTATAGTCTCAAGAACACCAATGTTGAGCCGCGCATCTTCTCGTTTGCTGAAGAGAACGGGGTGCGTATCAGTACCTGGTACCTGACCAATGCCTATGCGACCTTGACCTTGAGATCGACTATCTCAGTTGAGATCATTGAGGCCTATAATCAGGCAGAAGATATTCAAATCGCTTACCCTACACAGATGCTTCATCTCAATCCCGTAGAAAAACGGCCGAATGAACTTCCTCCATTGGATGAGTCAAAAGATTTAGGAGCACAGTGGTAATGGCCAACAGCCCTAAAGTATATATCAAGACCTTCGGTTGTCGAACAAACCTCTTTGATTCGCAGGTCATGCTTTCACACCTTAAAGATTTCGAGATCACTCAGGATGAGGATGCAGCAGATATCATCATCGTTAATTCATGTACTGTGACCAATGGCGCTGACTCCGGTGTGCGGGGTTATGTCAATGCGGCGAATAAAAAAGGAGCCAAGGTCTATCTGACTGGATGCGGGGCCCATACGAAAGGCGAGTCATTATTTGAAGCAGATAAGGTCTTTGGTGTCTTTGGCCAGTCGGAGAAGGCAAAGATCAATGAGATGCTCAAGAAAGAGACGAAGTTCTACGAGATTGGCGATTTAGACTTTATTGACGATACGGTGGTAGAAGAGTTTGTCGGAAAATCCCGCGCCTTTATCAAGGTGCAAGAAGGGTGTAATTTTCGCTGTTCATACTGTATCATACCTTTTGTACGGGGTGATGCCCGAAGCCATGATGAAGAGAAGATCTTGGAACAGGTCAGACGTTTGGCGGCCAACGGGTTTGGTGAGTTTATCCTGACAGGAACGAATGTCGGCTCCTACGGACAGGGTGAAAAGCGCTCCATGGCAGGTTTGCTTAAACGCATGTCTATGATCAAAGGTGTACGCCGTATCCGTCTAGGTAGTATGGAGCCGATACAGATCACGCCTGAGTTCAAAGAGCTGCTAGACGAGCCGTGGTTGGAAAGACATCTACATATTGCGATCCAACACTCAAGCCAGGAGATGTTGCGCATCATGAACCGCCGTAATCGTGTTGATACGGATATTAAACTGCTCAATGAACTTGCACAAAAGGGATATGCTCTGGGGACGGATTTTATCGTTGGACATCCTGGCGAGACGGATGCGCTATGGACTGAAGCGATGCGTAATCTGAAGCAGATGCCGTTGACCCATGTCCACGCCTTTACGTATTCTAAACGTGACGGCACGCCTTCTGCCAGCATGAAGGGGGAGGTGAACGGGCTTGTCTCCAAAGCAAGGATGACAGAACTCACTGAGCTCATACATGCGAACAATCTGGCATTTAGAAAATCCCACAAGGTACCCTTGGAGGTCTTGGTTGAAAGTGAAAAAGAAGGAATATACACGGGTCTCGACCAATTTTTCAATAAGATTGAGATAGAGTGTGAACATGATCTCAGCGGGAACTGGATCACGATTGAGGATTATGAGATCAAAGAGGAGTTGAACTATGCTAGACTCTAAGACAAATCGCTGGGTCTTATACGTTTCTGCGGGTGTCTTACTTGGACTTTTTCTATTTGCACTCTTACGGGATAGTTCGGTACCTATTACCCTGGACAAGACGACGGAACTTTTGGAGAAAGGATTGATTAAACGTGCAGTCCTGGCGGATGAGAAAGTCTATATTATTACCGCTGATGAGAAGTACCGTATTCCCACAGTCTTGGTCGATAAGGAGATGTTTTCTCATGTTCCCGTAGAGACGGGGTCCGGGAATTATGCTGTCCAGATCCTGATGCTTTTGACCATCATCATGATCGTCGGCGGTGTGACATATCGTTTTAGTCTGAAAGAGAATGAAGAGAAGCATAAAAGTCAAAAAAACAGTACAGGTGTAAATGGTTCTGGACTGAGTGAGCCTATTGTGCCTTCCCATTCTGATATCACCTTCAAGGATGTTGGCGGGATCAAGGATGTCAAAGAAGAACTTGAAGAGATTATTGACTTTTTGAAAAGCCCTAAAAAATACAGAAACTTTGGTGCAAAGATGCCAAAAGGAGTATTGTTAGTAGGTCCTCCGGGCGTTGGTAAGACGATGATCGCCAAGGCGGTGGCCGGAGAAGCGAATGTGCCTTTCTATTATCAATCGGGTGCCTCATTTGTACAGATCTATGTCGGAATGGGTGCAAAACGCGTACGTGAACTTTTTATTCAGGCCAAACGTAATGCACCGAGTATTATCTTTATTGATGAAATCGATGCTGTCGGGCGTTCCCGCGGCGGGACACGTAATGATGAACGCGAAGCGACACTTAACCAGCTTCTGACCGAGATGGATGGTTTTGAAGATTCATCGGGTGTTGTCGTGATCGCTGCAACGAATAAAATAGAGGTACTGGACTCAGCATTGCTGCGTTCAGGACGTTTTGATAGACGTGTCTTCGTAGATCTTCCAAATATTGATGAACGCCGTTTAATCCTGGATAAGCATTTTGAGAAGATGATCCATGAAGTTGACACAAAAGAGATCGCAAAGATGACGATTGGATTCAACGGAGCTTCTTTGGCGACTCTGGTCAATGAGGCGGCCCTGGAAGCACTTCGTCGTAACCGTCATAATATCTCTATGGAAGAAGTCTTGGCGGTCAAGGACAAGGTGGTTTTCGGGAAGCGTAAGCTCAAGTCGTATACACGTGAAGAAAAAGAGCTCCAAGCCTTATATCAAGCGGCCAAGGCCTTAAGTGCGTACTGGTTTGAGGTGCCCTTTGAGAAGTTCACCATGATTAATGACGGCCTGAGACCTTATGATGTGGAGTTGGTCACGAAACACAAGCTTCTTTCTTATGTGAAGGTGATGCTTTCGGGTATGGCGATCTGCGAGATCCATTATGGTGAACATTCGACCAATGTGGAACAGGACCTTAATGAGGTCAAAAAGATCGTGACGTTGATTTTAGAGAACTATGGAATGGGTGATCAGATCATTCCTAGTTCCAAAGACGATATACATCTTATCAACCGCTTGTATACTGAAACCAAAGAGTTCTTAACAGGAATGCAGGCACAGATACAAGCTCTGCAAAATGAACTGATAAGTAAAGAACAGATCAACAAAGAACAGATCAAGAAAGTGATGGATGAAGTTTTATAGCGGGTTTTCTCTGTCAAACGACCAGGTACTTTTTACAGACTATCTCAAAGACTCTGCTTACACGGTAGCCGGTTTTTCCTATGGTGCCATTAAAGCTTTTAAAGCGGTACAGGAGAGTAGGAGCAGGGTAGATACCCTTCAACTCTTTTCACCTGCATTTTTTCAGGATAAAAACGACAAGTTCAAGCGTATGCAAAACATGTATTTTTCCAAAGACAGAGATGCTTATCTGCAGAACTTCATAGCTTCCTGTTTTGATCCTGTTGATAAAGACGAGCGTGTCCGATTGGAAGCCGGGAAGGCAGAAGAGCTTGATGAGCTGCTCTCTTTTGTCTGGAAGGTGGATGAGCTAAAAGAGCTAAATGATAGAGGCGTCAAGATCGAAGTATATCTAGGTAGTGAAGACAAAATAATTGATGCATATAAGGCAAAAATATTTTTTCTTCCTTATGCGACGACCTATATGATCAATCATGCCGGACATACTTTACAGATACAGGACACTAATGAATAAAGGAGATAAAATGGAGATTAAGATCGGAGTGATCACTGCTTCAGATAGAGCAAGTGCAGGAATTTATGAGGATATTTCAGGTGTCGCGATCCAGGATACGATGAAAGAATATTTGACAAGTGAGTTTGAGATTGTTTATCGTTGTATTCCTGATGTACAAGAAGAGATCGAAAAGACAATGGTCGAGTTGTGTGATACCGAGAAATGTTGTTTAGTTGTTACAACCGGTGGAACGGGGCCGGCATTGCGTGATGTTACCCCTGAAGCTACTGAAAATGTATGTGAGAAGATGATGCCTGGTTTTGGAGAATTAATGCGTCAAGAGTCTCTAAAATTTGTGCCGACTGCTATTCTTTCACGTCAAACAGCCGGTATACGAGGGCAGTCGCTTATCATCAACCTTCCGGGTAAACCAAAGTCTATCCGTGAGTGTCTGGATGCTGTATTCCCGGCGGTACCTTACTGTATTGATCTTATCGAAGGTCCTTATCTAGAGTGTAATGAGGAAGTGATCAAGCCGTTTCGCCCAAAGGCAAAATAAATTTGTTCACATTTCATAATTAATAAAGCTCAACATATTGGATACTATTTGAATTTTGTGAACTTGATATTATTGAAAAATTCATTCGCGTCTTTAGGATACATTGGGTAGTTTGTATCTGAAAAATGACGAAGTGAATATTCTATATTCACACCCACAGTATTGTTTTTTGGATGTATGCAATGATATCCCATGCTTTCTAAAAGCATTTCTGCTGTATCACCAGTTTGAAGTCTTGCTGCCTTGTCTTTTGATATTGAATGATACTTGACACATGTTACGTCTTTAAAAAGTGTAAGTATTTCTTCATTTTTGATATTTTCAAATCTTCCTATATCAGGCTCTGCTGCACGGCCTTGAGAAATGTGACTAAGAAACTCATCATTGTTTGTAAATTCAGGAATTTGATAAATTACTACATTAGCAACTAAAGATTCATTTTTTTGCGACCCTTCTTTAGCAAGAGATATTTGGTAACCTGCAGCAGCAAGTAAAGTCCAGTTACCATTTTGAGGAGGCAATGATGTGACACCATATATACTGATTTCATTATTAGGGTTCACAACAGGTGCTATTGTGACGCATGAGGTTAGTATAAAGCCTAATACAAAAATTATTATTTTGTTCACAATTTTCCTTTATTCATAAACTTAATAGGTGTTCATAGGTAATATCTGAAGCCTAATAGAACCCGAATTTAACAATGGCACAACGTGATGTTTATCAAATGTCAGCAGTATTCATCTAAAATCACCCTACTGTTTATCCTAATTTCTATTGTAAGCACTTTGAATGCTTTTTAGTATTGTCATCTTGACCGGTATTACTGCACACCAAAGTTGCAGTTGGTTATTCACTTTTTGATATATGTGAACTCATTTTGTTGTGAACTTTAGACTAAGTATAAAAAACTGCTAATTGTGACAAGATATGAGCTGAATCTTAACCCATCTGAACAGAATCAATTTCTTCTTTAAACTGTTCAATCGAGAAGGTTACTAGTTTTGCAATCTCTTCGGCAGAATTATCTAAATACTTGTCAGTCAAACGAATTTTCCGCTCAACATATTTGTCTTCAGCATATTTAACAGCAATATACGGGGCCTCACCATTTTCAGATACACAATACTCGACATCAATGTCCGGGTCAACTGATGCTTTATCGACAAGGGTAACAACAGCCTTAAGTCTTTCTTGTAACTTAGCCCTTTCTGCTGCAATCTGCTCTGGATTGTTCATTAACTCGAGCACTTTCTCCAACTTCACTATCATCTCTTTTTCACTTACAGTTACTTCTGGATCTTTCAGCAGTGCAATCAACTCATCCATTTTTGCTTTGATTTCTCTTTCCATTTCTACAACCTTAAGTTTTATTGATAATTACTTATCTATGTTTTACGAAGCCATGATTAA
Source organism: Sulfurimonadaceae bacterium (assembly GCA_041562555.1). Classification (GTDB taxonomy): domain Bacteria; phylum Campylobacterota; class Campylobacteria; order Campylobacterales; family Sulfurimonadaceae. The sequence continues at coordinate 49,053 of JBFEXS010000002.1, read as the reverse complement.
GAGCATTTACTCGAGTCTTATAGTGACTTATAGCTATAGTGTAGCACAATAATTAGGAAATTAATTATAAAAAAATATATGTAGAGTTCTAACTTAATCTAGCTTCATGTAAGCAAATTCAACGATATTCCTTTTGTCAGCTTATATGTATCCCTTATATTCAAAACAGCTTTTTTCGTTCATAAGACATATAGGTTTAATGTAAAGTCGGTTTAGCAAATAATATGTTGGGATTTACAAAAAGATCGTTAGGCTTGTAATATTTTCATTGATAAATTAAGACTAAATGGAGAATATAAACAATTTTAAGGGGCCGTGTATCAGTATGATATCACTGAAAGTATAGGCGCCCTCAAGTTTTGTATGCTTAGAAATTAATTGGTAGGGATATCTGTTATAGGTCGAGCTTTATCCCTACAGGGCAGTGGTCTGAACCCATGATGTCTTGCATGATAAAGGCATCTTCAAGGCACTCGATCAAGTCATCAGAGATAAAAAAATAATCGATTCTCCAGCCTACGTTCTTTGCCCGTGCACCGGAACGGTATGACCACCAGCTATATTCGTCGATCGCATCACCGTTGACATATCGAAAGGTGTCGACGTACCCGTTGTCGATCAGTTTGTCGATCCATTCGCGCTCTATCGGTAAAAAGCCTGAGGTTTTAGAATTGGCTTTTGGGTTTTTGAGATCGATTTCTTTGTGCGCCGTATTGACATCTCCGCAGATGACGATAGATTTTCCCTCCTCTCTTAATGCATTACAGTGATCTAAGAAATCATCATAAAACTTCATCTTGACTGCCAGTCGTTCCTCATCCTTTTGTCCATTGGGAAAGTAGACGTTAAACAGGACGAAATCGCCAAAATCCTGTTCCAGGATACGTCCTTCCCGTCCAAGGTCAATAGTGTGACGCACCTCTGTATATTCCGGTTCCATGGCTGAATAGGTACAGGTTCCTGAGTAGCCTTTTTTCTCAGCACTGTTGACAGCACGTGAACTGTACTCCAAATCAAAAAGATCATCTGGAATCTGTTCTTCAAGGGCTTTGATCTCTTGCAGGCATAAGATGTCCGGTTCTCGTTCATCGATCCATTTTAAAGCTTCTTTATTAGCGACAGCACGGATTCCATTGACATTCCATGAGATGATTTCTATAGACAAAATATTTCCCTGTTTTTAGTGGAATTCTATCCAAGTGCTTGTATCGTAAGGCTTAAAAGAGTCGGCAAAAACTTTACAACTGTATTACACCGATCATGTTAATATTAGATTTTATGATGAAACTTAACATCTATTAAAGGTATATTTACTACACTTAACAAGATAATCTTGTGAATGATAAAAGGAAGAGTATGGAGAGAGAACTCACGCGTGTTGACGAGGTCGAGATAAAGTACGGAGTCAAAAAAAGCCGAATGCCCGCTAAACTTGACTATTTACAGAGTGCAACGGGTTTGATCCTGGCGCTGTTTATGTGGGGCCATATGATCTTTGTCTCGAGTATTCTTTTGGGTGAAGAGGTGATGTATACGGTCACTAAAATGTTTGAAGGAACCTATATCTTTGGTGAATCATATCCACAGATCGTCTCGGTAACAGCAGGACTTCTTTTTATCATCTTTATTGCGCATGCACTTATTGCGGTTCGAAAGTTTCCGGGAAACTTTAAGGAGTACCGTCTTTACCGTGCCCACATGAAGCGTATGAAACATGGGGATACCAATCTCTGGTTTTATCAGGTCTTTACCGGTTTTGTGATGTTTTTTCTCGGTTCCGTTCACCTCTATATCATTATGACAAATCCTTCGGAGATCGGACCCTATGCCTCGGCAGACAGGGTGGTAAGTGACTGGATGGCCCCGTTGTACCTATTGCTGCTGCTTGCTGTTGAATTTCACGGTTCCATTGGTCTGTACCGACTATCGATCAAGTGGGGATGGTTTGAAGGGAATGATCCTAAAAAAAGCCGTAAACGTTTAAAGATGTACAAGTGGTTTATTACTGTTTTCTTTTTGACGCTTGGGTTGCTTTCACTGGCAGCGTATATCAAAATAGGCTTGGCGCATAAGGATATGGCGGGTGAACGATATGTTCCGGCATCAATTATTGAAAAAGGAGTGCATAAATGAAAGTTACCTATACGGATGTACTCGTGATCGGTGGAGGTCTCGCAGGTCTAAGGGCTGCCACCGGAGTAAAACAGAGAGGGCATGACTGTATCCTATTGTCTCTTGTCCCGCCTAAGCGTTCGCATTCGGCAGCTGCTCAAGGTGGTATGTAAGCAAGTCTTGGAAATGCGATCAAAGGTGAAGGTGATAATGAAGATGTCCACTTCGAAGATACGGTCAAAGGAAGTGACTGGGGTGCGGATCAGAAAGTAGTACGTATGTTTACCAATACTGCACCAAAGGCGATCCGGCAACTTGCTGCCTGGGGTGTGCCTTGGACACGGGTTCGTGCAGGAGATCATCAGGTCATCATAAACGCACAAAAGGTGACCATCACTGAAAAAGAAGAGGCACATGGACTCATCACTGCCCGTGATTTCGGAGGAACGAAGAAGTGGCGTACCTGTTATACCTCTGATGGTACAGGACACTCCATGCTCTTTGCTATGGATAATAAGGCGCATGAGGATAAGATAGAAGTACGTGAGCGTATGGAAGCGATGGCAATCATTCATGAGAATGGACGCTGTTATGGAGCGATTGCCCGTAATTTAATGACCGGTGAACTGGTCGCGTATGTCTCCAAGGCAACAGTGATAGCTACGGGCGGCTATGGACGCATCTATGCGGTCTCAACCAATGCCGTCATCTGTCAGGGTATGGGCCAAGCGATAGCGTTAGAGACGGGTGTTGCCACTTTGGGAAATATGGAAGCAATACAGTTCCATCCGACAGCAATTGTTCCCGTCGGTATTTTAACAACAGAAGGATGCCGCGGCGACGGAGGACTTTTACTGGATAAGGACGGATACCGTTTCATGCCAGACTATGAGCCGGAGAAGAAAGAGCTTGCCAGTCGTGATGTTGTAAGTCGCCGTATGGTCGAACACATGCGAAAAGGAAAGGGTGTGAAGTCCCGATACGGAGATCATCTCTGGTTGGACATAACGATCCTGGGGCGTGAACATATCGAAAAGAACCTGCGTGAGGTCAAAGAGATATGTGAGAGCTTTCTGGGAATTGATCCTGCGGTCGATCCTATCCCTGTGCGTCCGACACAGCACTATTCCATGGGAGGTATCCGAACGGATTATCGGGGAGAGAGTCAAACCCTGAAAGGGCTCTTTTCCTGTGGAGAAGCGGCTTGCTGGGATATGCACGGATTTAACCGTCTAGGAGGGAACTCGGTGGCTGAAACCGTTGTCTCAGGAATGCTTGTTGCGGAATATATCTCTGACTATTGTGACACTAAAGAGAGTGAGATCGATATTTCAACGCAATTGGTCAGAGGATTCTTAGACAAAGAACAGGCAAAGCTGGAATACCTACTTGAAGAGAAAGAAAATCCTGAAGATGCCTTCATGCTGCGTGAGCGTATGGAAGAGATTATGATGGAAAAAGTTGGGATTTTCAGAAATGGAAAAGACCTGCAAGAGGCCGTAGATGAGCTTGAACAGCTTCTGATCCGTTCCAAAAACATATTGGTAAAGTGTAAAACACTGACGGCTAACCCTGAGCTTTTCAATGCCTACCGAACTCAAAGAATGTTGAAACTTGCACTGTGTGTAGCGAAGGGTGCCCTTGATCGTAAAGAGAGTCGTGGTGCACATTCCAGAGAGGATTTCCCGGAGCGTAACGATGAGGAGTATTTGAATCGTACCATCACATCGTGGCCTGATGAAAACCAGATGCTTCCTACGGTGACTTATGAGGATATCGATATTTCACAGATGGAACTTCCGCCTGGATTCAGGGGATATGGTAAGGATATGACCCGTCACCATCCTGATTCGCCAAAGCGACAGGAAGAGGTGGATAAGATCAGAGAACAACTTGAGGCCGAAGGCAAAGACCGCTTTGCGATACAAGAAGCTTTGATGCCTTTTAGAGAAATGCTGCCTAAACGGTATCAAGGCAAGAATGAACGTTTATATGAACCATTGTCAGGAGAATCAAAATGAGTAACAGTGAACCAAAAGGACGCATCTTAAAACTATCGATCTTGCGCTATAACCCCCAATTAAAATGGGATAGACCGCGGGTTCAGACCTTTGAGGTAGAAGAAGCACCTGGGATGACACTCTTTATCGCATTAAATGAGATACGCAAACATCAAGACAACTCCTTGAAGTTTGATTTTGTTTGCCGTGCAGGTATTTGTGGTTCATGTTCTATGGTGATCAACGGCCGTCCGGGTCTGGCTTGCCGTACTTTGACATCCAAAATGGATCCGGAGATATCCTTGGCACCTTTACCGGTGTTTAGATTGATCGGTGATCTTTCGGTACATACGGGTGAATGGATGAGCGGAATGAATGACAGGCTGGAGACTTGGATACATGCCCAAGGTAATCAGGAAGTCAATGTAGACAGATTGGAAGAAAAGATGGATCCTGATCTGACGGATGAGATCTATGAACTTGACCGTTGTATCGAGTGCGGCTGTTGTATCGCCGGATGCGGGACAGTGGTGATGCGCGAGAACTTTGTAGGGGCTGTGGGGCTGAATAAAATTGCACGTTATGCTATTGATCCACGGGATAAACGGAATGATGAAGATTATTACAACCTTATCGGAGATGAGGATGGTGTCTTTGGATGTATGTCTTTAATGGGATGTGAGGATGTCTGTCCGAAGGATCTTCCTTTGCAATCCAAGATCGCCTATTTACGTCGTAAGATGGTAATGATGAAAGACAAATAAACCTGTCAGGGACGTGTGAGTATTGTGGGTTTCTTCAAGTTGCAGGCTGCCTTGCCAGAATTCACGCACGAAACGTCCTCTTTTTTCCCATTTCTATTTGAGAGAATGGAACTCCTTTTTGAATATTCACCTATTTTAAAATTTTATATTATAATGATGCAATTTTAGATGTTAGGGACAGATTATAGATGAACAAGATTAATATAGAACTCTTTAGATTCAATGCACGCACAGACTACCTTCCATATTACAAAAAGTATACACTTGCATATGATGCAACGCAAAGTATCAATGACCTTTTGCATACGATTAACGCCATAGATGCTTTTGGTTTTGATGACAATATGAATGTTAAGGTGAACAGCTCTTATGTGAATGCACGTACCTTGGTGCGTGATATGGTGGCTCAATATGGAATGGATCTAAGAATCGATCCTATCAGTGAGTTGAGAGCGCAAGAGGATTTGAAGATTGATCGATCGGATTTCATAGAAAAACTTTCATTGATTGATAAATATATAGACGCAGAAAAAAATATAGCTTATAGAAAGAGTACAGAGCTTGCCTATTATGCATCCAACACTTTAAACTACAATCGAGATTATATTGGCGATCATGTTCTGATCATTGCTGCAGACTTGATTGAACAGAAATTTGAACTCAGAAATGAGATTTTAGACCTGCTTATCAGTGAAGTAAATGGTATTTGGTATCACACTTCACTGGAAAAGCGGCTAGGGCGTAGCGAGGAAGAAAATAAGATCCAAAAATTGATCTATCTTGCACTCGAATATATCAAGCCAAGGACAAAGTTGGCTAAACGTGTAGCTGCATTCCTGGATAAGACAGATATCTCCGGCTTTGAAGAGAATATGGACAGTGGAATAAAACCAAGTGTTGCACAACTCTTCAAGGACTTTAATATCGCTTCCTATGATGGTGTAGAGGGGAGCGAATTGGAGTCTTTGGTATACGACTCACAGGCAAACTATATCTCTTTAAACTCACGTCGAGAAGATTTGGCTCCCAATTCTGCATTGATAGACGAGAGCTTTTCATTGAAGATTGCAGGGGATATCCTTGTCGAAGCAAAAGACAATAATGCCGATTTTTTACTGGTTAAAAATGAGAAAACGAAAAATTTCTTTGATAAAAACCAATCAAAGATGGAAAAGCTTGTCGGTAGAGAACTGGGAATGAGTGTTGTTTCTCAAGAACAGTTTACGCAACTTCTAAAAGGCGAAAAAGACAGTGCCAAGCTTGGGTTTGACGAGCATAAGGTGGCCATCTCATTCTTATAGACTTATAAGGGAAACTCGTTTTCAAGTTTCTTGATGAGTTCTTTTTCCCTTGGCGCATCTACATGCGTTTTTAGATATTCCCAAAACTCTTTAGCTGCTTCTACGACTTCAAGCCATGTTTCATCGCCTAATATCAGTACCGGATCATCATCTGGCTCTATGTAGGCCAGAGCGAGTTGGTGAAAGCTTTTGGCATGTTCAGCCTCATCTGGAGTTACGTAGGTTCTTTCAACGGCCTTTTCATACTGATCATACAGGTCCAGACTCTCGAAGTAGGCGTCATTACATGCTTCAAAGGAAGATTCCCAAGGCTCATCGGGCCAGGACACTTCAGAAGCCTCGATCCAGGACATACGTTGAAGCCTCAGGTTGGAAAATTCAAATACTGATTGGATCCAATAAAGCCTCCATCGCTGTTTGAGCTCTATATCACTGATATCCGCCACTTCTAGCATGAGTCATCCTTTATGATGTGGTATGAAACTATAGTCTAGATTGACTTTATCAGGCTTTAGGAAGAACACGAAAGCCCAAGGTTTTTAAACTCTTCCGGGGTGTCTTGGGAAAAATGTTCATATTCGGGCAACTCGTCGTAGGGATGAGAAGCAATATACAACAGTGTCTCGACCATAGAAAAGTCACCTTTCTCTGCTAAGACAATAGCCTTTTGGAGCATATGGTTTTTAAGTACATATTTGGGATTTATCTTCAACATAGACTCCTGGCGCTGCGTATGCGAACGTGTTTCAAGGCTTAACCGCTTGTCGTAAAGCTGAAGCCACTTGTCCAAGATTACCGGCTCCATCACAATATCATACATCTCACTCTTGTCTGTATCGTAACGGCTTAAAGTACGAAAGAAGAGGGTGTGGTCGACACAGACATCTTGCAATATCCCTATAAGTTCTTTGATCAGTTCTACATCCTCTTCATGTTCGATCTCAAGCCCCAGCTTATTACGCATTACATCGATGTAGGCATCGGGATAGATAAAGGCACCAAATTCGTTTAGCTTTTGCTGCATGCGTTTGTGCTCTATGATAGGAGAGAGCGCCTTGGCCAACATGGTCAGGTTCCAGTAGGAGACATTGGGTTGTTCTCCGTAGCTGTAACGTCCTGCCTTATCGGTATGATTACAGACGTAGCCATAGTTGAAATCATCCATCATGGCAAAGGGACCATAATCGATCGTCAGTCCCTCTATGGACATATTGTCGGTGTTCATCACACCATGGCAGAAGCCTACCCCTTGCCATTGGGCAATCAACTTCGCCGTACGCTCAAGGGTCTCGCAAAACATTTTGAAAAACCGGTCTTCATCATCTGTCAGATGGGGAAAGGATTCCTGTATAACATACTCAGCAAGTGCTTCTAGTTTATCATAGGACTTGGTATAGTAGAAATATTCAAAAGAACCAAAACGTATCCAACTGCTGGACATACGCATGACAATAGCAGCACGCTCCATGTCATTTCGCAGGACCTTGCTTTGTGAACCGATGATACCCAAGGCACGTGTCGTCGGAATGCCAAGGTGGTACATCGCTTCACTCATGAGGTATTCACGAATGGAAGACCGTAATACAGCCCTTCCGTCAGCCATACGGGAATATAGTGTTTCTCCACTTCCTTTGAGCTGAAGATTCCAGCCTTTTATTTTACCGAGGTTGTGTGCTCGGCCGTCACCCAGACGCGGATTATAGTTACCGAACTGATGCCCTGCATAGCACATACTAAAGTGTTTGGCACCCTTGGGGAGGTGGGTACCGTTGAAAAGCTCTATGAGAGCAGGGTCTTGATGCGTGTCTATATCAAGCCCGATGAGTTGGGCTGCCTTAGGGTTGAAGCTGACAAGATAGGGTTGATCGAGAGGAATAGGATCACATACATCATAAAACTCTTGATCAAGGCAGAGATAAGGTGTGTCGAGTTGCAGCGCGTCTAAATTCATGAACGCGATTGTACAAGGATAGATTTAAATCATCTCTAGACTGGTAAAGCTAATTCATACATCTAGGGTTACACTAAGACTTTATATCTGCTTATAAAGGCTCAAAGAGTGTTCCAAGGGTATGTTCCCCCTTTAGCAAAAAAGATTCAGCCGCACTGAGATCAAAGCCATTACATAAAAACATCTTTCGGTTACGCTTGATAAGATAATCTGCTGCAATGAGTTTTGTGACGATTCCACCTGTCGCAAAATCATTATTGGCTGTTGAGACATCTTCCAGTGCTTCTTGTGGTAAGTGGTTGACTATTTTATAGAGCTTTGCATCGGCATGCTCTTGAGGGTTTTTGTCATAATACCCATCGATATCACTGAGAATGACAAGAAGCTCAGCATCGGTCGCGTAAGCTACATTCGCAGAGAGTTGGTCGTTGTCTCCAAAAAGTTGCTCCGGCGTGGATGTTATATCGTTCTCATTGATGATAGGAAGGATGTCGTTTTCCAAATGGGCATCGATGATCTCTTGAAACATCCGGGTACGTTTACGTGAATCAAAATCGTCTTCTGTCAGTAGTATCTGTGCGGTGTCAATATCATAGATATCAAACTTCTTTTTGTAGGCAGTCATGAGTATAGGCTGACCAGCAGCTGCCAGTGCTTTTTTCCCGATCTGCTTTTTCTTATCAAGTTTGAGGGCAGAATATCCTGCTGCTACGGCACCTGATGTGACGAGTATAACGTCATATACTCCTTGCAGTGCAGCAACAAGAGAGACTAGGTTGAGCATGCGTTCTTTTGCAATATGATTCTCTTCCGTTAAAACGGCACTACCAACTTTTATAACAAGTCGTTTCATTGATTTCCTTTTAATGTTTTTTGATTGAGTGTGCGGTGTGCTTCATCAAACATCTGCTGTGAAGCTGATGTCATTTGCTTACCAAATGGGCTAAACAGAAGAATGGCTATCCATGCTGCGATAAACCCCGGAAGGAGCTCATAAAGTTCGAATATACCGCCTTGGAGCTGCTTCCATATAATTACGGTAAGAGCACCGACAATCATCCCTGCAATAGCACCATATTTGGTGATGTTCCTGTTATATAAGGAGAGAATGACAAGGGGACCGAAAGATGCACCGAATCCTGCCCATGCATAGGCTACAAGGTCAAGTACTTTGGAGTCTTTATCTGTCGAGATATACCATGCAATTATCGCGATGATAATGACCGTGACTCGACCTACCCACACAAGCTCCCTATTGCTCGCATCCTTACGTATAAGTGCATGATAGATGTCACGGGTCAATACAGAAGATGAAACAAGAAGTTGTGAATCGATGGTACTCATAATGGCCGCTAATATAGCTGCCAGCAAAAAACCGGCAATCCACGGGTTGAAGACCAATTGGGAGAGGATGATAAATATCTTCTCATTATCCTGCAGATCGACACCGTTTGCTATAACATACACAAAGCCGAAAAAGCCGACGGCCAATGAACCTATAAGCGAAAGAATCATCCAGCTCATTCCGATATGCTTTGCACGATGTAGTTCATCTTCATGACGGATAGACATGAACCTTACTAGTATATGGGGCTGTCCAAAATACCCAAGCCCCCAGGCCATAAGAGAAATGATGCCGATCAAAGATGTCCCCTTGAACATATCAAGTCTTGTCGCATCTATGGATGCGATGATCTCAATTCCCTTATTGATACCACCTATGTCATAAAGAACGACAATAGGGGTGATGATCAAGGCAAGCATCATGAGGATACCTTGAAAAAAATCGGTCCAGCTAACGGCATTGTACCCACCCAAAAAAGTGTACGAGACTATGATGAAACTTCCTATCATCAAGGCAGTTGAGTAGTCAAGTCCAAAAGTGGCTTCAAACAGCTTGGCACCGCCGACCAGTCCGGAAGAGGTATACAGGGTATAAAAGAGCAAGATGACGATGGCAGTGACAACGCGTAGAAGGTTTCCACTGTCTTCAAAGCGGTTTGAAAAATAATCGGGTATGGTAATGGCATCGTTCAATCGGTGGGTAAAGACACGCAGGGGCCTTGCCACATAATGCCAGTTAATATAGGCTCCAATCACTAGACCGATACCGATCCAGGAGCCTACGATACCATCACTATACATCATCCCCGGAAGCCCCAGTAAAAGCCATCCGCTCATATCGGAAGCACCGGCACTCAGTGCAGTCACACTGGGGCCTAGTCCTCTGCCTCCGAGTACATAATCACTTAGATCATTGGTTTTGAAGTAAAAATAGATACCAATAGCAATCATGCCAAACATATAGATAAGAAATGAGATAAGGGTAGGTGTCTGCATCATGTGTTTTCCTTGTAAGATAGACCTTTGCGTCCCAAGTTTCCATAGCGATGATAGGAGTTTGAAACACTCTGCTCGTAAAAATAATGCATCAGTTCTATACGACCATGGGATATGAAGGACTCGGTAGCTATATGTACGCCATGCTGACGGGCATGTGCATAGACTGAGGGACTACAGGTAGATTTGTTTAAAAACCGTAACCGTTCTACTCTTGGTATATGTTCAAGCATCTGCCCGAGGTCTTCTGTATAGACTTCGTCCTGGGCATCCAAAAGCATCGATGCTTTGTCATACAGCCATAGACTATGTTCATTGCTCAAGAGAGAAGGCAGTGAGAGGATGAGCTTGGCACCGCTCATTTTGATAGCCGAAATACTCACAAGCATCTCGACCAGATCATCGCTCTCTTCAAGACGAAGGAGTACGCTTTTCATTGGAAGATAGCGAATAACATTGCTCTCGCCCCGTACATTGACATAATCATGTTCTTGAAGAAACTCATCATATAAAAACGAGGCAAAGTGTGATGCAATCCGTATGGCATCATTTAGCGTTTGTGTAAAAAAACGTTCACCATCCAAAAGGGCAGCAAGTCGGTCGACCTGAATATGCTTTGCACTTTTGAGTAAGAGTGCACCGGTCGAACCTATGTCCATGAACTGGGCAACATAATTCAGACCGCCTGCTTTACGCCCGCTACCTATGGCCGATTTTCCCATACCGCCAAAGGGTTGACGTAATACAATGGCACCGGTCGTCATACGGTTGATATAAAGATTTCCTGCTTTAAGTCTCTCTTTCCAGAACTCCTGTTCTCTTCTGTCCAGAGACTCTATACCGGAGGTAAGCCCATAGCCGGTAGCATTGACAAGCTCGATCCCTTCGTCCAGGGAATCTGCCTTCATTACGCTTAGTACGGGACCAAAGAGCTCATGCATATGGCAAAAATCGCCGGCTTGGGTTCCATACCGGATAGAAGGTCTTAGCATATATGGATTATCACGGTCTGCATAGGAAGGCTGAAGTGCCCATCTCTCTTTTGGATCGAGGTGGTGCAGGGCTTTGTTCAGGTTTCCTTGCGGCAGATCCGAGAGTGCACCTATGCGGTTTTTAAAGTCCCATACAGAACCGACTTCCAGGGAAGATGCCACATCAACAAGGTTGTTCATGAAAGCATTGTCTTCATACAGTTCTTTTTCGAGGATAAGCAAAGAAGTGGCGGAACATTTTTGCCCGGAGTTATTAAACGCAGAAGCGACAACATTCTTGATCGCTTGATCCCGGTCCGCCAGAGAGGTGACTATGGTGGCATCTTTTCCCCCGGTCTCAGCACTTAAATGTAGATCGGGTTTGACTTTGAGCATATCATAGGCGGTCTGCTCACCTCCGGTAAAGATGACGAAGTCAATTTTTTTGTTTGGAATGAGTATTTCACCGGCCAGTTTGCCCGGAGTAGGTATAAATTGCAGCGTCCTTTTACTGACACCTGCCGCCCAAAAACATTCACACATCATATAGGCACAAAGTACGGCGTTTGAAGCAGGTTTGATAAGTACGGTGTTTCCTGCAGCAAGACTTGCGGCAACACCTCCGGTCGGAATGGCTACGGGGAAGTTCCAGGGGGAGACGACAAGACCGACACCTTTGCCACGGGTATGAATGCCGGTATAGCTATTGATCTGACGTACACTGTAAGGGTAAAAATTACAAAAATCGATCGCTTCACTGACTTCTACATCTGTTTCAGTGAAGACCTTTCCGACTTCGGCAGCAGCGACACCGATAAGATCACCGCGTCGTCTTTCAAGTTCTACACCTACCTGCATTAAAATTTCCTGGCGCTGCGAAAGACTTTTCTCTCTCCAGCCATCAGGATCAAGCGCCGCGACTTCAACCGCTTTGAGCAGATCTGAGGCATCTGCATTCGTGTAAGAGCCTACGGTGATCTCTTGATGGTATTGGGACTTGTCTATAACACGGAGAGGACTTTTCTTCGGAAGTGGCTTGCCATCGACGACAGGCATGGCATGAAATCCTCCTTCTTTAGATATGTTTTGCCATTTATCACGTATTTTTACGGCCCAGACCCTGTTTTGCGAAAGCGAAAAATCTGTGTCCGCTACGTTTTTGAAGCGGTAGTCCTCAACTTTTGTTGTACATGGATGAGGCGACTGATTGCGATCTTGTGTTCTAAAGGGCATCTGGGATGTGAAGGGGATGGCCTCTATAGACTTGTCATAGCTCTGCAGGAGCTTTTCCCATTCAGGCGATCTCATTTGAAGTCCAAAACTGTAGCGTAAGAAGTTCTGATCTGCTGTGTTTTCATCAAAGCGGCGGACTAAATAGGCGATAGCGTTGGTAAAGGTTTTCGCCGTTGCGATTGGGGCATAGAGGATAACATTGATACCCTTTGACTTGAGAAGTTTATAGGCTGTCTCACTCATGCCTTCAAGCATCTCAGCAGTATAATACTGTTCTACTTGACGAGAGCTGGCCAGAATATTGGCAAGGGCATGATCAAAAAGGTTATGGGATGCTATACCGATGTGCACATAGGGCGCAACTTCGGGATCAAGTAAAAAGTCCATACAAATCTTATAATTGGCATCACTATACTCTTTCTTTAGGTAGGTTACACATTCCCAATGACGCAAGCTTGCCTCGGTAAGTTCCATCTCCTGGTTGGCACCTTTGACAAGACGCACTTTGATCGGTGCACCTCCACTGTGAACCCTGTCTTTTGCCCACTGTGCAAGGGATTTTAGTTCTTTTAGTGTGTCTGGAAGATAGGTTTGAAGAACGATACCTGCATGAAAGTTTTTAAACTCATCTTGTTCAAGTGTCGTTTTAAAGGCGTCGAGAGTAAGATGAAGGTCACGATATTCTTCCATATCCAGATTGACAAACTTTGCTTGGGTATATCCTTGTGTATCTGTGAAAGGGTATTTCATCGCTGCTTGATAGATCTCACTCAGTCGTGCTTTTAATTGTTCGACACTCCACTCATGGGCCAGAGGGTTTATCTGTGAGAATATAGTGGATATTTTTATCGAGATATAGTCGATATTAGGGTTACTCAAGGCATCCTTATACTTTTCAATGCGTTCGCGTGCCTCTTTTTCGCCTAAGACGGCTTCACCGATAAGATTGATATTGACCCGGGTTCCCTCATTGCGGCGCATCTGCAGATGATCCGTTAGGGCTTTTGATTCGCCCTTGATGACGATACGGCTGATATCATTTCGCAGGTAGTTGATAAACATAGGGATCGAAAGTCTCGGAAACCACATGCCCACAGAACGAAAGAGGGCGATAAGTAGTGCTTCAAAGTCAGAGAAAATACTCGTGTCTTCATACTGCTCAAATACATATTCGATCTGTTTTGCAATGCGCTCAGGGTTTTGTGATCTGAAACTTTGATCAAGAAGTTCGATAAGAAAGACTTTATTTAGAGGGTCTTTGAGCATATTGACCATCATCTCGTGAAACTTTTTCTCTTCGGGTTCACGGTTTTTAGAGATGGACTCTTGCCATTGTGAGGCCAGTGACTTGGCGTCTTTAAATTCGTTAGGAGTGATTTTCATGCGTATCTATCCTTGTTGTAATCAACAAAATATACAGATATGAAATCCAGGTGCTGATAATATTTTTGTCCTAAGTGTTTTGAAATAAACATATGTTGTGCATACTAACAAGGCAAAACTTGTACCTCGCTTTAAATCTGGATAGATTTTTAGATTCATATAAAATCATCGAAAGTGTTACCTTTATTAGGTCAAGGAAAGAATATTTTATTATAAAATATTATATATCTGGATGATGGCTGAGGGAGTGTGAGGAGTAAGGCTAGTTTGCCTTACTGCCAAAGTTATACGAAGTTTACTTCGGATACGTGGTGTTGAAGACCAAGTTCTTTGCCATCAATTCCGAAAGCAAGACCGATCATCTGTTGCATGTGTAAAACCGGAAGCTTTACGTCACGACCGACAGCTTTAGAAGCGTGCTCGTACTGTGTATCCAGCTTCAGGTGACAGAGTGGACATGGTGTTACCATCCAGTCTGCATTGTTGTCCATTGCACCCATCAGAGCATTACCTGTCAGTGTGGCTGCTGTATGCGGTGCTTGAAGTTCTGCATGGAAACCACAGCATTTATTCTTTTCATCATAATCGACGTTGTTACCGCCACATGCCAGGATAAGATCATCAAGCGAGGTCGGTGCATAAGCGTTCTCATGTCCGTTTGAATCTTCATGCGTCTCGGAAGGACGAATGTTGTGACAACCGTAGAACGGTGCGATGTTGAACTCTGCAAGCGGTTTAACTACCATAGACTTAAGCTTGTCAAGACCGAAGTCATCAATGATGGCATACAAGAAGTGTTTGATCTCGGAAGTACCCTTGTACTCCAGACCGACTTCTGCAAGCTTCTCATTTACTTTTGCTTTCATCTCAGGATCATTGTCAAGACGGCGCTTTGTCAGCATTGTGTTCAACTGACAGGTATTACAGATCGTGACCATTGTCATACCACGTGACTCTGCATAACAGATATTACGTGCATTAAGAACTAATGATAAGAACTCATCATAATCTTGAAGGTGAGAAGCACCACAACAGGTAGCCTCTTCAAGGATCTCCAACTCGATCCCCATTTTATTGGCGATAGCCATAGTAGACATCATTTGTTCAGGTGTACTTTGACGTGCTGTACAACCGGTAAATAGTGCATATTTAAGTGTAGACATCGTGTACTCCTTAGAATTTTGCTGTAGAAGAGATCTCAACTAGTTTTTTGATCTCGTCTAGTTTGTCTGATTTTGGAACAATCAATGGATTGATATGAGCTTTACCTTTGGCAATCATCTTTGCGCCAACTTTAAGGTGCTTATACATACCGTAACCCTTTTCAGAGTATATGACCAAGCCTGCTTCATTCAACTGACCGTGCTTCGCAATAGAGTCTTTAAAGTAAACAGCATGGCGTGTCGCGATGTTGTTAAGTGGTTTACCCTCTGTAAAGACCATGTTGTGTAGCTTAGTAATCTTCTCGATCGGATTAACGTCTTTTGGACAAACTTCCGCACATTCCATACATTTGACACAGTCCCAAACACCTTGCCCTTCCGCATTGATAACATCAAGACGCTCGCGGTGAGCATCGTCACGTACATCTGCTTCAAAACGATACGCCTTTGCAAAAGCTGCAGGCCCGATGAAGGCATCGTTTATTTCAAGGGAAGGACACGAATAGTGACATGCACCACATTGAATACAGTAGTCAGCTTCAAGAAGTTCTTCTGCTTCTGCCGGTGTGACGATATGTTCGTGTTCAGGATGTTCTTCAACGTCGGAGATAAGGTAAGGTTTGACTTGATCGTGTTTGACCCAGAAGTCCTCTTTATCGATGATAAGGTCTTTCATCGCGCGTTTGATGCTTAATGGCTCAATCGTTAATGTTGTCCCGTAAGTTTTAACCAGTTGAAGTACATTCTCTTTACATGCAAGGATTGCTTTTCCATTGACTTTGACAGAACAGATACCACAGATACCATGACGGCAAGAACGGCGGTAAGATAGCGTTCCATCAACCTCATTCTTGATATGGGTAAGAATATCAAGGATGACGTTCTCGTGTGTTACATCTACATCATAATCGATGTATGTCGGCAGATAGTCTGTTTCGCTGTTAAAGCGGAACATTTTGAAGGTGATTTTTTTCGTTGGAATTACACTCATCTTTTCTCCTTAATACGTTCTAGCTTTAAGCTCATGTTTACCAAGAACAACGTCCATATAGTCCAGACTGATGTTTCCATCTTTGTCCATGTATCCCATAGTGTGTTTTAAGAAGTTCTCGTCATCACGTGTCGGGTAGTCTTCACGGTAGTGAGCACCACGGCTCTCTTTACGTGCCAAGGCAGCTTGGACAATAAATGCACAGTAATCAAGCATATGACCAAATTCGATCGCTTCTTGCATCTCTGTATTAAATATCTTAGACTTGTCAGCAATTCGGATGTTCTTATAACGTTCACGCAGTTCTTTGATTTTATTGACTTGGGTAGCAAGTGTCTCTTCTGTACGGAAAACACCTGCATTGTCTGTCATGGATTGCTGAAGTTCATGTCTGAGATCTGATACTTTCTCCGTTCCATTGTTTGTAAGAATGAATTCAAGCTCTTCTTCCATACGTTTTGCATCGTCTTGAGAAGCTTTGCGTAGTTCAATGCTGTCAACTTCTTCAACCATTGTCTTACCGACGAATCGGCCAAACAGAAGTGCTTCAAGAACAGAATTGGCACCTAGGCGGTTTGCCCCGTGTACAGATACACAAGCACATTCACCGGCAGCGTAGAAGCCTTCTACAAACTCGTCATTGTTTTTGCGTACATGTCCTTTGACATCACATGGTATACCACCCATTGAGTAGTGTGCCGTTGCAGAGATCAAAATAGGCTCTTTGATCATATCAAGACCCAAGAATGTGATCGCAAGATCACGGAGTTCCGGAAGTCTTTCCATAATAAGGTCTTTGCCAAGGTGTACTAGGTCAATGTAAACCGCATCTTTACGAGGACCGACTCCACGTCCTTCACGAATCTCCTGGATAATAGCACGGGCAACAACATCGCGGGAAGCAAGTTCCATAGCGTTAGGCGCATATTTTTCCATAAAACGCTCACCCTCAGAGTTAAGAAGGCGTCCACCTTCACCACGTGCCGCTTCAGAAATAAGAACACCGTTCCCTGAAAGACCTGACGGGTGGAACTGTACAAATTCCATATCTTCAAGTGGAAGACCATGACGAGCAACAAGAGAAAGTCCATCACCTGTATTTGCGTGTGCGTTGGAGTTGATTTTGAAAGAGCGTGCATATCCACCAGTAGCGAACATGACTGTTTTTGCGTTGAAGATTGCTTTTTCTGAATTGCGGATATCAAAAGCAGCAACTCCGTATACTTTACCGTTTTCATAGAGTAAGTCAGCTGCATACCATTCATCAAAGAAGGTTACACCATAACGGTGTGCTTGCTCATAAATAGTTTGTAAAAGAGTAAGACCGGTACGGTCTTTTGCAAAACAAGCACGTGGAGATGATTGACCACCAAAAGGTCTTTGTGCGATCTTCCCATCTTCTGTACGAGAAAAAGCTGCACCCATGCGTTCAGCCCAACGGATAGTCTCCGGAGCTTTTTGACACATAAACTCAACACAATCTTGATCAGCAAGATAGTCTGCTCCCTTCACTGTGTCAAATTCATGTAGGTCAACACTGTCTGCATCACTAAAGGCAGCATTGATCCCACCTTGCGCTGCACCTGAGTGTGAACGTAAAGGGTGTAGTTTTGTAATTACAGCGACTTTTTTGCCAGCTTTTTCCAGCTCTAATGCTGCGGCACAGCCTGCAAGACCAGCACCGACAACAATGGCATCATAAGTATAAATAGGAATACTCATTCGCAATCCTCCGAAAATATTTTTCACGATTATATCTTGTAAATACTTGTAGAAGGTTAAAGCGACCTGGTTCTGAAGGTAAAAGCGGTGATGTTACGCTTTGAAGCAGGGATGGTTTGGGCTTGCTACGATGTGTAGCAGCTACCGGGGAAGAATCAGACTCGGAGTTGTTTGTCCGAACTGTCACGCAGTTGCGCGATTTTGTTACCACCTTGTTTGATGGCTGCAACCAGCACTTCTTTTGCATGGGCAATAGTCTGGTCAAGTTGCTTATTCGGTGTTTTGACAACGAAACCACCACTGACAGTGACACTGATACTTTCACCCTTTGGTGCCTTGAACTTAGCTTCTTCAATACTTTTTCTCAGCTGTTCACAATCGTTAAGTGCAGCATCCTTTGTGGCTCTATTGAGTACAAGAACAAACTGGTCATAGTCAATACGACCCAATACATCCGTATGTTGTTCATATAGTGAGAACATAAAGGCAATCTTCTTAAGGATCTGGTTCGTAAGGTCTTTTTTATATTTTTTCTCGAGCTCTTTGAAGTTGTCGATAGCAAAAACACAAACGGTTAGGGAAGCACCGTTATTGCCTTTGCGGTTTGCAAATCCATGTAAAAGTCCTTTATAGTTATTGACCTCAGTTACCGGATCAATAAAAGCAGGGTTTTCTGTCGCTGTAGGTTTGCGGGACATACGTTTAGTGATCATCTCAGCTTCTTCTGTCAAGAACATACGGCTTTTACCATTCTCATCAACGGAATAAAGTGTGCGCAGGTCTTTATAGATAAAAGAGAGTCTGCGTGTGAACCAGAGGGTTGACATGAGTGAGACCAAAAAGGCAAGATAGACGATATATTGATAAATATTGAACTTCTGGGATTCGTATATAAGGTGCTTCTCTTCAAGCTCAAAAATCTTCGCCTCATATTCAGCCTGAGCAAAGTCATAATCATCCAGACGCATCGGAAGGTTCTCCAGACTCTGGTCATAATAGGCATAGGCAGCTTCAATATAGAGAAGTTGTTTGATGCTTAGTTGTTCAAGGTCATTAACATATTCCTTGGTGTGACCGAGTAAAAATGCACCGAGAAGATCGAAAGTGTAAGCATCCTTCATTTTAGTGATATCATGCTTGATATTGTTCATAATCCCTTTAAGCTGAATATTGCTTAACTGTATGTCTTCACGACCTAGGTTGTAGGCTTCTTTGATAAGTGCCTTTTGGTGTAATAAAAGATCGGTTTTTTCAACAGATGAGTTGAGCGTGAAGATAATAGCGGCTAAAAGCCCAAGTAATACAGTTAGAAAAAGAGAAGTCTTGGAGATATTGTCAAAGATTTTTTTAACAGACCAGCGCATTAGTGTCCTTAATATATATGGTTAATAATTGTGTTTATTTTAGACTTGTATGCTTTAAATTAGACTTAAGCATAACAGTAAGCCAAGTATAAACCAAATAAGTAAATGAAGAGTGGGTAAATAGGGCAGTCTTTCGCATTTTTTAGAGCAAATGGTATTTTGTTCTAATCGGTGCCATCCGGATAAAAGGAAGTTTTGATACAATTCATTTTATAAACAGCATAACCTAAAACTTTAACGGACGACATTTGAATAAAGAAGATTATTTTATCTCCTGTTTTGACTCTAAACGCATTGGAGATGATGCGGCAATCATTGACGGTTGGATCGTTTCAAAAGATGCTTTTTTTGAGAATGTACATTTTAAACGCAGTTGGCTGAGACTGGATGAAATCGCTTATAAGTCGATGTTGGTCAATATCTCCGATGCCATTGCGATGAATGCTGAGCCCAAGTACGCACTTTTGGCTGTTGCACTTCCTTCAAGCTTGAGTAAGCACGAGATAAAGCAACTGCACAGTGGTTTTGAAAGAGCAGCCCGGGAATATGGTGTGGAAATCATTGGTGGTGATACCGTATCCAATGTAAAGATCGATATTACCATTACCATTTTATCCAAGAGTAAGAACCCCCTGCATCGTGTGGGATTGAAAAGTGGTCATCTACTCGCCTATACAGGCAGTCTGGGTTCCTCGAAAAAAGCGTTGCACTCTTTGTTACGTAGTGATAAGGCTCGAAGAAGTTCACGCTTTTTCAAACCGACACTACGACAGAAGTTTATCCGGCGCAGTGCTCCGGCATTGTCATGTGGGATGGATATCTCTGATGGGCTTTTTGCAGATCTGTCCAAACTCTCAAAAGCAAATAAGCTGGGCTTTGAGTTTTTGCATAGGGTTCCCAAGGAGATCGGATGCAGCGGTGAAGAGTATGAAATGCTTATTGGCTTTCCCGCCCGAGCACGTAAAAAAATAATTCGTCTGGCCAAAGCAGAGCGCTGTGAACTCAATGTTTTTGCCAAAGCAAAACGAAGCAACTATAAATCAAGATGTAAGGCACACCACTTTTGAATAGAAATTATTATCTGACACATTCGCCGATACCATTCCACTTCGCACAAAGTCCAAGAGACTTTGTTGTTGATGAGATTCCTTTGTATGAATTTAGCGGTGAGGGTGAACACCTGATCTTGCACGTACGAAAAAAAAACCTTAGTACCTGGGAGATGGTCGATGTACTTTGTAGTACTCTGGGTATTAAAGTCAAGGAAGTCGGTACTGCCGGATTGAAAGACAAGCATGCTCTGACTACGCAATACATCTCTGTACCGATACGTATTGAAGACGCTATCGACAGCTTTGAACATCCGCAGATCAAGATACTCTCCAAGGTGCGTCACAACAATAAGATACGAACGGGGCATCTTAAAGGAAACCGGTTTTTTATTCGTCTGAAAAAAGTACTTCCCGTGGCAGCTGCAAAGTTGGATGAAGCGCTTAAGCATATAGCAACAGACGGGATGCCAAACTATTTTGGATACCAGCGCTTTGGAAATGATGGAGATAATTATAAAATCGGTCAGGAGATTATCGAAGGCAAACGAAAAGAGAGGAATAAGAAAAAAGCAAAACTCTTTGCTTCTGCCTACCAGTCGCATCTTTTTAATCTATGGTTAAGCCGACGTATCGAGATCAGTAGACTGATATCCGGTTTGGAAGCAGGTGAAGCCTCAGAGGTCCTTAATCTGGATAAACAGTTGATCAAAGAGATACAAAAGCAGCGACACCCTTTTAAGATGCTTCCCGGTGATCTGTGTATGCACTATCCGTATGGAGCAATTTTCTTTGCAGAGGATTTGGATGAGGAAGCGCGTTTGTTTAGTGAAAAAGACCGTGCACCGACAGGTCTACTTCCTGGTAAAAAAGTGAAAAAGAGTGAGGATATCGCACATACTGTTGAAAAAGAGTTTGATGCAGTGACGAATGAAGACGGGACCCGGCGTTATGCTTTCGTATTTCCCGAAGATATAGAATCTGAATATAAAGAGGACAAAGCATGGTATGAGCTTCACTTTACTTTGCCAAAAGGGTCCTATGCAACTGTGTTGATTGAAGAACTTGCAAAACGTGAAATCAAAGAATAAAAAAAAGATAAAATAACATTAAGGAAAGACATTGATGAACAAACGACATATTACTTCGGCTGCTTCGCAACTCTTTGGAAAGTTTGCTTCAAAGGCGTTTCCAAGGCCCGTGCAAAATATTATTAACAGTGCCTATGTGAGGTTGATGGGTCTGGATATGAGTGATTTTCATCCCGCTTCATCCTATGAAACACTTAATCAACTATTTACGCGTCATCTTAGAGAACAACGTCAGTTTAACATGGACGGTTCGATCATGATCTCTCCATGTGATGCTTTGATCACCGAGTGTGGAAAGGTACATGATTTCAGCTCTTTTCAGATCAAGGGTATGAAATACAAGGTGGATGAACTCCTGGGTGAACACATAGACGGTACGAATAAGCATCGTATTAAGAATGGACGTTTCGTAAATCTTTATCTTTCGCCTAGCGACTATCATCGTTATCATATTCCACTCAATTGTCGTATAAGCAAAGCAGTGCACATCCCAGGCAAACTCTATCCGGTCAATTTTACCTATTTGAACAAACAGCAGGACTTGTTTATCGAGAATGAGCGTGTAGTCATAGAATGTTATACTCAAGAGGATGAACTGTTTTATATGATTCTTGTAGGAGCATTGAATGTGGGTAAGATGGAAGTCTCTTTTGAACCTGGTATTCAGACGAATACAGATATTCGGGAGAGTGTAGCTTATACCTATGAGGAACTTTATATGAATAAGGGAGATGACTTTGGTTGTTTTCAAATGGGCTCAACCGTTGTCATTATTTCAGAAAAGATGGAGATATTCGTTAAAAGTGGCGAAAAAGTATCCTTTGGACAAGATATAGCACATATGAAAGAGTAGGGTAGATGTCAAAGTCGCAAGAGTATTTAGACCATATCTTTTCAGATAAACTCATATTTGAAAAAGAAGTACTACATGTTAATTGTGATGAAGATAGAAAAGAGGTGATGTCACTTATCTGCCATGACATCTGTGCCAATGAGTCTTTGGCTCCAAAAATAAGTTTTTTAAAGATCAAAAGCATCGATGACCTTGATTTCAGCGGTGTTAAGATAGCACTTGTTCAGCTACTGTTAGCAGAACTTTTATCCCTGTTAAAAGAGAAGCGATATACCCGTGTTGAGATGGAAAGTGCCAAAAAGAACAAAGAGTATATTAAATTTTTATATGAGCTTGCCCAAATCTATATGCGACGGTTTGGAACTTACTTTTATAAAGAGGTTGTGAATACTTTTTTCGATCTGATCGGTATTGCAGATAAGGCAGATAATTTAAGCCCTGTTGTTTCGGAAGCGATCAATGGGACCAAGAAGCGCAAATCCCTGCTGGAACAACATGGTGGAGGTCAGATACTCTATAAAAGTGATCAGGCGTGGATGCGTGTCAAACAGGCACGCGATGATAAAAACCTCAAAGCCAAGAAATATCAATATGAAATTGTCAAGCTTGTACGACGTGTCGATGAACTCAAACTTCATATCTCGGCAATCGTCGCTGCAAAGTCCTTAACACTTTCAGATATTAAAAATGTCACACCGAAGCTTTTATTGGATATGTTCACCGATGATGACGACATACAGCTGCATACGAAGAAAACAATGTTCTCCTATGTCTCTGCAGGTGAAAAAGCCCATGCTCTTGTCATGATCGCTAATCAGGCGGGAGGGATGACGGATAAGGCAAATGAGCAAAAAGACTATAAGCAGATATCAGATTTTTTTAAAAAGTGTCAAACAGTCAACACAGAAAGTTTTATCGAAGCGCGTTTTGAGGAGTATAAACGTGAATTGGAAATAAAAAGCAAGCGTTATAGGGAGCAGCGCCTCAAGTTGAAAACCTTAAGAGCGAGACCTTTGGATAATTTTGACATCACGCTTAAGAGAGTCAAAGAAGCCATGGTCTATAATCTACAGCACATGGCTTAAGCCACACCGTAGAATACAAAAAAACATCAAACTTTATAGGATTGATTAATTCTTAATCATATCTTTACCAATCATTCACTTTTTTGATGTAAGATTGGACTATGGAAAAGCAAAAATCAGACATCCCAATCTTTTTGGGCCTTTTACTTATGGCGTTGATCGGTAGACTGATATTGGCGCCTTAGACATTAAATCTAAAGTGCATGATATCACCGTCTTGGACGATGTACTCTTTACCCTCTAGACGCATTTTACCTGCTTCTTTGGCTTTGGCTTCACTGCCGCAGGCGATATAATCTTCGTATCCAATGACTTCCGCACGAATAAATCCCTTTTCAAAGTCGTTATGGATCACCGCTGCCGCTTTGGGAGCTGTTGTCTCTTTGCGGATAGTCCAGGCTCTTACTTCCTTTACACCGGCTGTAAAGTAAGACATCAAACCAAGTTTATCAAATCCTTTATGAATTATCTGTGACAGGCCAGACTCTTCAACACCGATTTCTGCAAGAAATTCCGCTGCTTCTTCATCATCCATGCCTACAAGGTCTTCTTCAAATTTTGCACACAGTTTGATGACTTCTGAGTTGGTTTTAGCAGCATGCTCCTGTACCGCTTTGACAAAATCACTGTCTTCAGCCAAACCGTCTTCATCAACATTGGCACCGTACATAATTTCTTTAGAAGTAAGTAGACGCAGTTCTTGGTTGAGTTGCTTGAAGTTGTCCTCATCGGCTTTAGGAAAACTTCGGGCCATATTCCCCGATTCAAGGTGTTGAGCAAGCTCAAGGGCTGTCTCCATCAATGCTGCGGCACTTTTATCGGCTTTAGCCTGTTTTTTAAGACGTTCTGCACGTTTATCTACTGCTTCAAGATCAGCGAAGATCAGTTCGGTCTCAATGATTTCGATATCACGCAGTGGGTCGATATTCCCTTCGTTATGTACGATGTTTTCATCTTCAAAACAACGGACAATGTGTAATATGACCTCGGTTTCACGGATGTTTTCAAGGAATTTATTTCCTAAACCTTCCCCTTTGGAAGCCCCTTTGACCAAGCCGGCAATGTCGACAAAGTCCAAGGTTGAGTGCTGAATCCTTTCAGGGTTGACGATCTTGGCTAATTCGTCCAGGCGATAATCGGGTACCGGTACCACGGCCTTGTTTGGCTCAATTGTACAAAACGGATAGTTTGCCGCTTCTGCATTCTGTGCTTTTGTTAGTGCGTTGAAAGTGGTCGATTTCCCGACATTTGGTAAGCCTACTAGGCCGATACTAAGTCCCATAAATTTGTTTCCTTGATTGATTAATTTTTTTTGTTATACATAAGGTAAGTGTACTTACCTTTTTAGTCGATGGCTCCCAGCCAATCTAAGGTCATACGCACACCTGCGCCTGACGCACCGTAAGGGTTGTACCCCCATGAGGACTCTACGTAGGCAGGACCTGCAATATCAAAGTGCATCCATTTGTCTTTATTCGCATCATCGATGAAATAGTCTAAGAACTGTGCCGCTGTGATGGCACCGCCATAGGGTTTATTCGAGATATTGGAGATATCAGCGACTTCCGATTTAAGCTGTTTCTTGAGATAACGGTTGAAGGGTAATGAACCTACAAGTTCCCCTGTATTTGCTGCGGCATGACTCATAGAACGCTTAAGTTTACTCGAATGACCCATAAGTCCTGTTGTATAGTTTCCTAGGGCAACGACACAGGCACCCGTCAGGGTCGCATAATCAAAGATGTAATCCGCTTGAATCTTCTCTTGGGCATAGCAAAGACAATCCGCCAATACCAAGCGGCCTTCGGCATCTGTATTTCTGACTTCAATGGTCTTGCCATTCTTCGCAGTCAAGACATCATCAGGTTTGTAGGCATCCCCGCCTATCATATTTTCAACAGCCCCAATAATACCATGGACTTCTACCGGGATGTTAAGCTCTGATACGGCCTTCATGATACCAAGAACGGCACAGGCACCGCTTTTATCAAGCTTCATACTGACCATGGATGTAGAAGGTTTGAGGCTTAGTCCACCGCTGTCGTAGGTTAAGCCTTTTCCGACCAGAGAGACAACAGCCTTAGGGTTTTTAGGTTTGTGGCTTAAGTGAATAAGCTGAGATTCGTGACGTGATGCACGGCCGACACTGAGCATGGCATGCATGTTCTCATTGTTCAAAGCCTCTTCTCCCAGTACAGTACAATCAAGTCCATTATTTGATGCGAGTTCCTTGGCTATGTTTGCCAACTCAACCGGGTAGAGATCTTCAGGAGTTGTATTGACAAGTTCTCGCGTATAGTTTGTAGCCGTTGCAAGGATCTGAGCTTTTTTGGACTCATCTTCAAGGATATTTAGATCACTACGTTCATCCTCCAGGGTACGTGAGGAGAAAATGATTTCTTTCAAAGAAGGATCGGACTTTTCACTTTTGTATGTATCAAAGCTGTACGCACCAAGGATGAAGCCTTCCACCAATGCATTAAATATCCCTTGATCGTTATTGATGTCATATTGGGCAAGCTTTAATGAGCTATAGCTGAACTTTGAGAGGGTCTTGTATGCAGTTGCTGCTGCAGAGCGAAACAGATCATGCTCATTTGCTTCTACTCCCACATAAAGCGTTTTAAACTCAGATAGATAACAGGTTTCATCCTGACCTGCTTTGAAGTTAAGCTCCTGCAGGGTACCTTCGTGTAGTAGTTCATCGGTGTTTACTGCGAAAACGACTGTTAGATCTGCCGTGATATCGTACAGGTGTTTGTCATTGATTGAAATGTTCATTTGTATAGTTCCTTACGCTTATTAATCGTCAAAATGTAATAAGTCTTTGGCTTGGATCATGTCCTTGTCACCGCGACCGGAAAGGTTGATAATAATCGTCTGGCCTTTGATGTCTTTGATCTTTTTGAGATAAGCTACAGCATGTGCACTCTCAAAGGCGGGGATGATGCCTTCTTGACGTGATAACCAAACAAAGGCATCCAATGCTTCCTGATCGGTGACTGAATCATAGCTCACGCTGTTATTGTCTTTGTGAAAAGCATGTTCTGGACCTATCCCCGGATAGTCTAATCCCGCTGAGATAGAGTGTGCTTCCAGGACCTGACCGTCATCATCTTGTAAAAGATAAGACATCTGCCCATGCAGTACCCCAGGACGCCCTTTGTCCAGTGAAGCACCATGCTTGTCCGTGTCTACACCGAGGCCACCCGCTTCAATACCGACACATTCAACCTCTTCATCTTCCAGGAAGTGTTGAAAGGCACCGATAGCATTCGATCCTCCGCCTATACATGCGACAACTTTATCCGGGAGCCTACCCTCAAGTTCAAGTATTTGAGCGCGGGCTTCCCATCCGATAATCGCTTGAAAATCACGTACCATCATCGGATAAGGGTGTGGTCCTGCGACAGTCCCGATAATATAAAAAGTATCGCGGGCATTCGTAACCCAGTGACGTATAGCATCGTTCATAGCATCTTTAAGGGTTCGGCTTCCGCTTTGAACAGCATTGACCTTTGCACCCAGCAGTTTCATTCTAAAGACATTGAGTTCTTGTCTTTCGACATCTTTTGCACCCATGAAAATCTCACATTCGAGTCCAAGAAGGGCACAAATGGTCGCTGTTGCCACACCGTGCTGTCCTGCACCGGTCTCTGCAATAACCTTCTTTTTTCCAAGCCGCTTGGCCATCAAACCTTGTGCGATGACATTGTTTACCTTATGTGCACCGGTGTGATTAAGGTCCTCACGTTTAAAATAGATCTTTGCACCCAATTCGTCCGAGATGTTTTGGGCGAAGTAGAGTGGAGAAGGGCGACCGACATAGTCATTGAGGTAATAGTGCACCTCTTTCCAAAAGGACTCGTCATGACGGATCTGCTCATATTGTTCTTTAAGCTCAAGCAGAGCCGGCATAAGTGTTTCAGGGACATATCGTCCACCAAAGATTCCGAAATGACCATTCTCATCCGGGTCAAATTTACTTTTTGAAGGTATATACACTAAGCTTCTCCTAATACACTGTAAACAGGAGCAAGTGTTGAAAGTTTTTCACTTCCTCCTAAAAAATCTAGACTCATAATAAAACAAGACTCAACACATTCACCACCGGATTTTCCGATCAAGCTTGCTGCTGCATAGGCGGTTCCACCGGTTGCAATAAGGTCATCAATTAAAAGTACACGGGCATTTTCTATCCCTCTAAAGGCATCGATATGTATCTCTACTTCATCTACACCATACTCCAGTGAATACTTTTCAGAAATGGTTGTATACGGTAGTTTCCCTTTTTTACGTATAGGAACAAATCCGACACCAAGATCACGGGCCAAACTGGCCCCAAATATGAACCCACGGGCATCTATACCCGCTACGAAGTCCAGGTTGTAATCCTTATAACGGTCTTTGAGATGATCCATCAGTCTGCCGTATGCTTGAGCATTGTTTAAAATCGTAGAGATGTCTTTGAAAATAATCCCGGGTTTTGGAAAATCCGGGATCTCTCTAATGGCTTCTATAATCAGTTGTCTGTTTTCATTGTCTAACATAAAATTTCTCTCTTATATGAAATAGTATGATGCTACAGAAGGGCATCTATACGACCTTCAAGGTCTTTGATCTTATTCTTCAATCTATCGGTTTCAGAACGGTGAGATGAGTTTCTCTGTTTTAGGACCTTCAGCTCATTCCTGAGTTTATTAAGCTCATCGGTAAGAATGTCTACATTTCCCAATGAACGTTGGAGCTGTATCTGATATTTACGAATAAGGATTTCCGCTTCTTGAAGCGTTAGCTTCATTAGTTCATTACTCTTCTGTTCTTTATAGGTGATGTTTTTGAAGTAAAACATCTTGACAAATAAGAATATTGCAGCCAACGTGACCAGGCTTAGTAATGACCATTCAAAAAACATAGATATCCTTTTGCTGTACTTACACTAGGGTGTTAGCCCTTGATCGCTTCGATTTTATCAACTCTACCTGCGTGACGTCCGCCTTCAAACTCGCCTTCACACCAGGCGTCGATAATAGATTCCGCAACACCAACACCGACTATACGTTCACCAAAGCATAATACATTCCCATTATTGTGCTGGCGTCCCATACGTGCAGTATAGGCATCATGACATAAGGCTGCCCGGATACCGTGATGACGGTTGGCAGCCATACTCATGCCTATACCTGAACCACAGATAAGCACACCCATACTTCCTTCATCTGAAAGTACAGACTCACAGAGTTTTACGGCATAATCGGGATAATCAACACGATCCTTGGTATTGGGACCGAGGTCGATGACCTCATACCCTTTGGATTTAAGGTATTCGCAGGTATGGTTTTTAAGATCGATCCCTGCATGGTCAGTAGCCACATAATATTTCATCTAATTTTCCTTTGTTTTAACTCAACAAGAGTTGTAATAGAAGTTGAACGGGCATCAATAGGATGATGTCCCGTATAGGATCAACAACAAGCATGATGATCACAATGATCATACCGTAGGGTTCCATTTTGACAAAAAACTCTGCAATCTTCGGAAGACCGAGTTTCAGGCTCAAATAGGTAAGGAAATGCGCACCGTCAAACTGGGGGATAGGCAGCAGATTGAATACTGCCAACACAACATTGATAATCAATAGCATCCATACAAAATAGAGCATGATAAACTCATCTGCATTGGTGATAAGATCATGTAAACCAAGGTCACGGGGCATCATACTCGTAAAGATCACCGACGCAAGTGTGGCCATAAAAAGATTGTAGGCAATACCGGCAAGAGAGACTTGCATGGCAGCATTATAGCCACCGTTATGAATCACTGTCCGGGTATTGATAGGCACAGGCTTTGCCCATCCAAAAAGAAGACCGGAACTTGCGCCAAAGAGCATAGGTATGAAATACATCATAGCAGGTACCAATATGGTCCCGAAAAGATCAACGTGCACCAGTGGGTTGAGACTTAGACGGCCTAAGTCCTTGGCCGTGTTATCACCATATTTATAGGCGACCCAACCATGCATGATCTCATGTCCGACAATTGCGATGATCAAGGCAGCAACGGCTGCTATTATCTTGATAATATCTACACTATCCAATTAGAATATACCTTTGTCTTTTTTTACATCTTCAGCTTGGGCACGTTTGATGAATGCATCACCCTCAAGATCAGTAGGTGTTTTACCCATCCTGTCCCAACGGATCTCATAATTGTCATTGATACTGAAATAGATGAACCAAGGCGTTCCTTCAATAAGACCGTACGGTACTGTTCCCCAAAAACGACTGTCATTAGAGTGATCACGGTTGTCACCCATCATAAAATACTCCCCTTCAGGCACTTTAATAGGCGGCAGGAAGAAAATCGGTTCATGGGTCTGTCCATCGTTGACAACGGCATCATCATGATGAATACCCGGGTGGTCGGATTGATATGGGTTTTTTACAAAAAGCATGTCCATTGCACTGATGATCTGCTCTTTAGCATAGTTTTGTTTGATATATTCATCCCCCTCGACAGGATGTAAATAGAGGTCTTTGTTATTGATAAAAAGGATGTCTCCGGGAAGTGCGACACAGCGCTTGACAAAGTGTACACTTGTGTTTTGCGGATATCTGAAAATAACAATATCTCCGCGCTGTGGTGTGTCACCATCAATAATATGTCCATCGGTCCCTGGAATAAGAGGGATCTCTAAAAATGGAAGGTGTGGTGTAGAAATACCATAAGCAAACTTTTTTGCAAAAAGGTGATCACCTACGAGCAGAGAAGACTTCATCGAACCACTAGGGATTCGAAAGGCTTGTGCGACAAAAAAGATGACTAGAAGGACGATAATGATCGTACCTGTCCAAGAGTTTGAAAATTTATAGGCCTTATAGGCGAAGTCTTTTGCTTTTTCTTTCATTATGGTCTGTTTTCCTATACTTTACGTTTTTTAGCAGATTCTAGGGTGTTCTTCAGAAGCATTGCAATGGTCATTGGTCCGACACCGCCTGGTACAGGAGTGATATATGAGCATTTTTTGCTGACGTTTTCATAGTCAACATCTCCTACAAGCTTCCCGTTGTCGGCACGGTTGATTCCGATATCGATGATAATGGCTCCCTCTTTAACCATATCCTCTTTGATAAGGTTGATGACTCCGACTCCCACAAGGAGGATGTCTGCTTGCAGGGTATGTGCTTTCAAGTCTTTTGTGTAGATATGACAGATGTCTACAGTGGCATTTGCATTCAATAGAAGGCTCGCCATGGGTTTACCTACGATGTTGGATGCACCTACGACACAGGCATTCATCCCCTGTACATCGATATCGTACTCTTCCAAAAGCTTCATGACCCCAAGAGGCGTACAGGGTACGAATCCGTCTAGACCGGTAGTCAAGCGTCCGACGTTGAAAGGATGGAACCCATCAACATCTTTTTCAGGTGCGACAAGTTCTAAAAGACGTGTAGTATCGATCTGTTCCGGAAGAGGGAGTTGGATCAAGATACCGTCGATATTCGGGTTTTGATTCATCATTTCAATAGTCTTCTCAATCGCTTCTTGAGAAATATCATGAGGCATTTCATGGGTTACTGAATAGAAGCCTACCGTATCACAGGCTTTTTTCTTCATACCGACATAGGCATGACTGGCTGGATCACTACCAACAAGTATAACGGCAAGACCAGGCACACGTCCTGTCTCTTCCTTCAACGCAGTAGCTTCTTTTGCCACCTCGTCTTTAATTTTTGATGAAAGCGCTTTACCATCAAGAATCTGCATCCAAACCTCGCATTTAGAAATTTTTTGTTATTATACTGTATTACACTAAAAGGGTGCTTTGAATGCGTTTGGCCTTGGTTTTTTTCTTCTCTTTTTTAACACTCTTCGCAAAAGAGAAAGACTCCTTTATTACAGAATTAGAGTACGCGCAGCATCTGTATAAAAACCCAAGAGGGATAGGATGTGACAAGTGTCACGGTCAAAAAGGTGAGGGCATGTTGATTTCATCATACAAGGACAAAGGAAAAAGCAAATATCTACAGACAAGAGAGATCAATTCATTAGGATTTGTAGAGTTCAAAGCTGCCTTGCAGGAAAAACGTTCAGTCATGCCAAAGTATTTCTTGACCGATAAAGAAGTGATAGCTTTGTACAATTATTTGCACACACAGGAGTAGCAGATGTTCATCCCTCAATTAGACCGTTTAGAACAGATGATAGAAGAGAATGACATCCAGTCATTACAAAACCTTCTTAAACCGACAAGCCGTATTCAGAACAGAAGTCAAAATTTCAAATCTGCATTGATGTTGTCATCGCACAAACTAAAGCATCTATTGAAGATGGACAGTGTAGACAGCGACTGTATCATGTTGAACCTTGAAGACGGGGTTGCTCCGGAACAAAAACCGGTGGCATTACGACTAGCCGCCTATTTCATATCCAACCTGCATCAGAGTTCAAAAAAGATCGTGGTACGTGTAAACGCTTTGGATGAGGGTGGTCTCGATGAAATTGCATTCTTAAACGAATATCGGCCTGATGCAATACGTATACCCAAGGTCAGAAGTATTAATGATGTCATAGAAGCGGCCAACGTACTTGATGAAAGCATTGAACTGCACCTAAGCATAGAGACAAAGGAAGCATTTTCACACCTAAAGACCTTACAGTACAATAATCGTGTAAAAGCGGTGTATCTGGGGATACTTGATCTTCTGGCGGATCTTGGACTGAGTCAGAATATCATCTCACCTGAAAACCCTACGATGCATTATCTCCTTTCGGAGTTTTTGATTTCCGCACGTACGATAGGTGCGTTGCCGGTTTCATTTGTCTATCAGGATTATAAAAACATGGCTGAGTTCCAGCGCTGGCTTAACCTTGAAAAGACGATGGGCTTCAGTGCAAAGGGCTGTGTGTCGCCGACGCAGGCTGCAGCAGCGATGAAAGTCTTTGAGCCAGAGGAAACAGAGCTGGAAAGAGCGCGTTACATCATTACTCTTTTTGAAAAAATGAAACAAGAAGGCGTGACCGGTTTTGCTGATGAAAAATACGGCTTTATCGATGAGCCGATATATAAAGGTGCCCTAAGGATAGTCGAGAACCATTGACTGCTACCTTTAGTTACAAAAACTACTTTTAATATTTACCCTATATTTATTTACTTATGTTAAAGTTGTTATAGAGTAACAGAGAGGCATAATTGTAGAATTATGTTAAAAGGGGTGTAAAATGGTTGAACTACAAGATCTATTACCTTTTACAAAAAAACTGAAACTATTGTGTGTTGACGGGGACACTACGGTTCGCCAATCCCTGGTCAAGACATTTTCACGTGTTTTTTCTCAGGTAGATGATGCTGCGGATGGATATGATGGATTGAATCACTACAGAATCAATCAGCATGATCTGATCATCACCGCAGCGAATTTGGAAAACTATTCCGCCGTTCAGATGGTCGAGCAGATGAAGAAGATCAATCCTGATCAACATGTCATCGTTATTTCAAATGCACAAGACGCCCAAACCATACTTAAATGGAGTAATCTGGGTATCCAAGGGTATATTCCAAAACCGATCAATATGCAAGCACTTCTTGAAAGTATGCATCGGAGTTGTGCTGTTCTATACTCAAATGCGCAAAAGCTTCAACAAGCCGACGCGTCACAAGAGATCAAAGCTAAAAAACGCCAACTACAAGAGCATTATGAACAAAACGAAGTGAAGTTAAATGAGACAATCGCTTATGAGCGTAAGCGGATCGGACGTCTCTTAGGACAAGAGAGAGAACTCCAGGCACGTCTAAAAGAGACCCAGGAAGCTCTGGATACAATCAAGTTCAAAGATGACTTGACGGGTCTTCCAAACAAGCATGCGCTTAGAGACGGGATGAATAAAGAGGGACATAAAGCCCTTTTATTACTCGATATTGATCATTTTGAAAGTATCAACACTATTTATGGGATGGGGTATGGGAACAAAGTGCTTAAGGAGACGGCCAACCGATTGAGCCGTTTTTTACCGTCCAACTCTGAGCTGTATCGGATAAGCGCAGACGAATTTGTCATATTGATGTTTTCTCCGACACCCAATCAAGAGCTTATGCTTTCGCAACAGATCCATGCGATGTTTAAAGAGTCGCCGATTGTTATTGGCGATATTGAATTTGATGTCGGTTTTTCTATGGGAATGGATAGAGGTGAGGATAACAAGCTTTTTGTGCATGCAAAAATCGCTTCTCAAGAAGCCAAAGAGAGAGGCCGTTCACAGCTTGTAGTATTTCAGAACAACTCTGAATATGTCAAGCGTCAGCGTGATGCTCTTCATTGGGTTCAAACAGTTAAGGATGCACTGAAAAATGACCGGGTGATGTCCTATTATCAGCCGATCTATAATAACGAAACCGGCAAGATAGATAAATATGAAGCCTTATGTCGTATCCTTGATAAAGAGGGCAAAGTTCTTGATGCAGATACTTTCATCCATCATGCATATTTAGCCGGATTGACAACAAAAATCAGCAGGGTGATGATTGATAAAGCCTTTAAGTTCTTTCAGTCCAATGATTATGACTTCTCGATCAATGTGTCCGGACAGGATTTTTCCGAAAACTACCTAGAAGAGTTCTTACAGTACAAGTGTGACTATTATCATATTCAACCTAGCCGGGTATTCATTGAAGTGGTTGAAAGTATCACGCTCCATGGAAAGGAACAGACCTTGGAACAGATCAAACGTTTACGTTCTCGAGGATTTAATATTGCAATTGATGATTTCGGTACGGATCAGTCTGTCTTCAGCCGATTGCTCCGTCTTGAGGCAAAAACAATTAAGATCGACAGCTCATTTATTAAAAACATCGATACGAATCTGTCAAATCAGATGGTAGTCGAAAACATTGTTGCCTTTGCACAACGCATAGGTGCCAAAACTGTCGCTGAGTTCGTAGATACAAAATCGGTTCATGAAAAAGTCTGTGCACTTGGTATTAACTATTCTCAGGGATATTATATCGGCGAGCCTTCTGCTCAGATTGTTGATGAGTCGATTGGGCAACAATCCGTTAATAATATTGCTTAAGAAAAGAAGCTGTTGGTTTTCAGTTCGTTCAGTGTTGGATGTCCGGGTGGAAGTTTGTTTGTATTGATGTGTCTAAAGAGAGAAGACCTTCGCTGCGGTCTTCTGTAGAAGGTGTCAGGCTTATAAGGTCTGATTACACAAAGCGCTAAAGCGCTTTTGACATGATTCGGTTAAGTCGTGAGATGAAGTTTGCCGTATCCTCTATCTCCATGCCCTCAAAGAGTTTCGCCTGATCAAACAGAACATGCGCAGCATCATTGATCAGATTTTGATCGCCTGAATCTTTCAGTTTTGTGAGAATTTCGTGTTTTGGATTGATCTGAAGGATGAACTTCATCGGAGGTGTCTCCGCCCCTTGTCCCATCTGCGCCATAGCCATAGCCATTACGTAAGCAGGATCTTCTTTATCGATACGCAGGCATACCGGTGATTCAGTCAAGTCAGATGTGATCTCAACCTCTTTAACACTTTCGCCCAAAGTCGCTTTAAACTCTTTGATCAGTGTCTCAAACTCTTTGCTTGTCTCTTCCTCTGCTTTTTTCTCTTCTTCACTCTCTTCGAATTCCGCGTCGGATACATCGATGAACTGATACTCGTCATATTCTGTAACAACAGGGAAAACAACGGTGTCGATCTCATCGTTCAAGACAAGTACATCAATACCTTTTGCCTTAAAACGCTCAAGAGCCGGAGAGTTTTTAAGCATTGCAAGAGGCATTTTACCAGTGATGTAGTAGATCTCTTTTTTCTCAGGGTCTACATTCTTTACGAACTCTTCGATAGAGACTTCTTTGTCTGAGTTAAGTGTATTAAAGAGCATAAGTTCAAGCAGTCTGTCTCGGTTGCCCATATCCGTATAGATTCCTTCTTTTAAACAGCTTCCAAACTCTTTAAAAAACTTGGCATACTTGTCTGCATCCTTCTTCATCATTTTGGAAAGCTCAGACAAGACTTTCTTGATCGATGCATTTTTAATTTTGGACATAACAGGGTTTGATTGCAGGATCTCCCGTGATACATTCAGTGGAAGATCAGCTGAGTCGATCACACCACGTAGGAAACGTAGGTATGTCGGCATAAGTTCTTTGTCATCATCGGTAATGAACACACGGTTAATATAGAGTTTAAGACCGGTTTGGTAATCCACTCTGTACAGATCCATTGGAGCTTTTTCCGGAATATAAAAAAGCGTAGTATAGTTAATAGTACCCTCGGCTTTATTGTGCATCCATGCAAGAGGTTCACCCGAATCGTGGGAAACGGAACTGTAAAAATCTTTATATTCCTCATCCTTGATCTCGGACTTGGCAATCGTCCAAAGCGCATTGGCTTTATTGATCTGCTCATTTTTGATCTCTGTTGTCGCAGGTTTGGTCTCTTTTCCTTCCTCATCGGTTTCTGCAGGGACATAGTGTTCTTTGTCCATGAAGATCGGGAAAGGAATATGGTTTGAATATTTCTTGATAATGCGTTCTAGACGGTATGCCTCTAAAAACTCACTTTCATCTTCTTTAAGATGCATGATGATGGTCGTACCATGCCCTTCACGGGTAGACTCCTCGAGGTCGTATTCACCTGTTCCTTCAGATATCCATGTATAGGCCTTATCCGTACCTGCTTTTTTCGAAATCACCTCTACCTTGTCTGCTACCATGAAGGATGCGTAAAAACCGACACCGAATTGACCGATCAGTTGAGAATCTTTTTTCTCATCTCCTGATAGGTTCTCAAGGAAGGCTTTGGTACCTGACTTCGCAATGGTACCAAGGTGGGCGACCAGGTCTGCCTCATCCATACCAATCCCTGTATCGGAAATAATAAGCTGTTTCGCATCTTTGTCAAAACTGATATCTATCTTTGGTGCAAACTCTATGTTCTTATACTCATCATTCGTTAGGACAAGCATATTGAGTTTGTCAAGGGCATCGGATGCATTAGAGACAAGCTCGCGTAAAAAGATCTCTTTATTTGAATATAGTGAATGAATCATCAATTGTAAGATTTGATTGACTTCTGTCTGAAACTGATGTTTTGCCATTATTAGCTCCTATAGAATAATTTTTCGGATTATAGCGAAAAAATATAATTTAATGCAAGAAGTATCAATATACTTTAGTCTATATTGCTAAAGTTAGTTTAGTAGATAATATTAGAGAGGTAAAGACCATTGGACGGGGCGGGGCGTGTGTTGTGCTTTTTTATGCCCAACAACTGCTCGACAAGCTCTTCTTTTGTACGTTTATGTTCACTTATTTGCAAGATGAAAGCGACCATGAGTCGGATCTGTGAACGTAAAAAACCGTTGGCTTCAAAATAGAGTATGGTTCTGTTCTTATAGGTGTAGACTCGGCTTTTGTAGATATACCGTATACTGGTAGTAGCACTGCTGCCACTTTTCTTAAAGAGGGAAAAATCATGTTCCCCTTCAAAAACCTTCATGGCATCACGAATAGCATCATGATCAAGAGGCGTCTTGACAAAAGTGGTGAAACCGCTTTCAAAAGGATTGACTTTGCCATCACTGAGTATATAACGATACGCTCTTCGTTTGGCACTGTATCGAGCATGAAAACTTGGGTCAACTTCACTAAGACTTCGAAGGTAGATGGACTCAGGAAGCTGATATTGAAGGTGTTCTTTTAGTTTAGTAAGATCAGTCCAATAATCAGGAATATCACAATGCATGACCTGTTTAAATGCATGAACTCCGGCATCGGTTCTTCCGCTGGCATGAAGTTTTGTTGTGATATTGAGTGTTTGAAGGGCTTCATAGAGCTTGCCCATAATCGTGTTGTCCGTATGCTTCTGTACTTGCGAACCTTCAAAGGAAGCACCGTTATAAGAGAGTAAAAGCTTAATGCGCATCAGTAACGTTTGACCACTTTATGATAATATAGATAACTGACGATACCCAGTGTAACTGTCGCTATCAAGGCGATGGTATAGAGACCAAGAGGTTTGGCCAGGGCAAAGGTACCTCCGTAATACAGAAGTACGCTCGCGAAGATATAGGCATAGGTATAACCTTTTTGATGCCTTGCATTAATTATCCCTATGGTAGGTACAAGTAAAATACTCAACAGCGGAAAAAGTGCGACAAGCATGTTGATGGTAAACTTACGTATCATCTTGTCTCGCTTCTCAGGGTTTAGCCAATACTGCAGTGTGCTTTTATATTCACTGGTATCAGCAACACTGGTGTCGTTGATATACATTTTTCGATAAGACATCTGGGATAAGGAGTCTTGACTATACTCAAACCCTTTTCCAACTTCAAGCTGAAGCTTCAAAACGCCTTTTTTACTGACAATGTCAGCATCTTTAGCGACGATAAGTGTCTCTTGCTCTTTTTGACGATTGAATAAGATGACATCGGAGAAGTGGCCGTCCTCATGATCTTGTCCGACAAAGATCAGCCAGTCTCCAAATTTATGGCCATATTCAGACGCTTCGATATTGAATTTGGCTTCAGTTGTTTTTACCTTGAGAAAGTTCTTATAGAGATTCTTCGTATGTGGCGCCACGACAAAAAACAGGAGAACAAGCAGCCCTGTCTGATAGAGTGCAAGCTTGGTAAAAAAACGAAGGACACTGGAGGGTTTGACCCCTAATGAGAATATGACAATCATCTCATAATCAAAAGAGAGTTTGGCCACCGTCATAACGGCTGAGATGAAAAACGTGATCGGCAAGGTATAAAACAGCAGCTCAGGAAGCATGAAGAGATACAGCTTGATCATCTCAAAAAGATTCAGTTGGATCACCGAGGTAAAAGCGGCAATCTTGATCAACATAATTACCGAAGCGATAACATATAAGGGCAAAAAGATCGAGAAGTAGATCTGTGAAAAGTTTGAAAGTAGGTAGCCTTTGAGCTTATCCATATAGACTGTTCCAATATTCTAAAAATGCAAAGTCAAAGATATAGACTAAGAAGAGCGCCAGGGCAAGGAATGGAACATATGGAACCATTTTTGATTCATCTGTCTCATTTCGCATGATGAGCATCACCGGCAGTGCTAACAATGCCGAGACAAAGATCGCCATCAAGCCTAGTTGTATGCCTACCATGGCTCCCATAGTCCCTGCAACCATCAGATCACCTTCTCCCAGTGCCTCACGTTTCATAAAATAGGAAAGGTAAAAACGAAGGAGAGCAAATCCACCCACGAAGAGCAAGGTGTTTTGGAAATTCACAATAAAACCTTGAACGCTCATCGCAGCCATCATCGCTGTAGTCATGGCCAAGAGGTTAAGACTGTCCGGGACCATCTTGATATAAAAATCTATGACAGAAAGTGCGAGTAAAAAGCTAAAGGAGAGTACGATCATCAGCGACATGTACGAAAGACCGATCTTCAGATACACCGCAGCGAAGACAATACCTGTAAATAGTTCTACGAGTGGATATTGAATCGATATTTTTTCTTTACAAAAAGAACATTTTCCCCTCAGAAACAACCATGAAAAAAGTGGGATGTTATGATATATCTTCAAAGGTGTGTTACAATTGGGACAGTGAGAAGCGGGGAAGGCAACATTCTCATTCTTGGGAATACGTGAGATAAGCACATTTAAAAATGAACCAAAGACAAGTCCTATAACGACTACGAATCCAAGTGTCATTTAATACCTCCAAAGCGTCTCTCAATAGTTTTGTAAGATGTAATAATACTCTCTAACTCATCACTTGTAAAGTCCGGCCATAAAGTGTCTGTAAAAAAGAGTTCGGCATAGGCTGCTTGCCAAAGCATGTAATTGGAGAGTCGATGGTCTCCTCCGCTGCGGATGAGCAGATCAACATCATGTTTGCAGTCAAGGGCATTGTTTAGACTCTCTTCCGTGATCATCTCACTTCCTTTCAAGGAATTGACAGCACGTAATATTTCATTTCTTGAGCCGTAGTTAAGGGCAAGGTGTTGAATAAGGTTTGTACAATGTTTTGTCTCTTCTTCCAAAACAGAGATCTGTTTTTGTAAAGAGGGGGAGAAACGGGTGGGATCACCAATCATTTCAAAACGCACCCCAAGTTCAAGGTAGGTCGGAAGTTCGTTCTTAAGATAGTTGGCAAGGAGTTTCATCAGAAAGTCAACTTCAAGTTTGGGTCGTTTCCAATTTTCGGTACTAAATGCATACAAGGTCAAGCGTTCGATTACGGGGTCATTGGCACAATAGGTTGTGATTTCTCTAACCACTTCAGAACCCGCTTCATGCCCTACATAACGCTTTTTTCCCTGTTGCTCAGCCCAGCGTCCGTTTCCGTCCATGATGATAGCGATATGTTTGGCTTCGTTCATAACTTCCCTAGCAACTTATAGTTTGATATCAAGTATCTTGTCATTTAAGACAAATAGAGGTGATATCTCCTCTTTAAGCCTGATGTGCATGTTGTGATGGAAGGAAAAATCTTCTTTAAGTTCATTAAGGATGTCTAAACTTTCTTCAAACAGAACATTGATTTGCACGTGCACATCATCGTTTGTAATACTGACCGTACCGTCGAGGGGGCCCAATTGTTTTAGATGTGCATAAAATTGTACTTCATCTTGGCTTTGTTTTTCTTGTTTTTGCTTTCTTTTATACTGTAAAAGTCCAAATCCGTTCTTGTAATTAAAAGGCAGCGATACAAGACCTTGGGATAGTCCGAGTAATACTTGGGTGAAAAAGTTAAATTCCTCTTTTGATGAACTGTTTGCGAGGGTAGACAGAAGTGTTGAATGTAATTGGGTCAGCGACTCTTTTGAAGGCTTTTTAAAGTGGGAGATCACTGTCTCAAGGGGAAGAAGGGCTTGCTCTTGTTTGAGTGGAATTTTATAAAGATGATTCAAGAACAAAGTGCTTTTGTTCGGCTCTTTTGAAATAGATGCAAGGTAGGTCTGTCCGACTTCCAAAGGTTTGGGACTTGTCGTCTCAAAGGTCTTGGAATTGATTTGCAATAGAAATGTTTGATCAGAAAGCTTTTTAAGTACAAGGACTTCTACCGGCAATAAGGAGGATAAGCGCCTGGAAGAGAGTTCTGCCAGAAGAGATTGAATCTGAAGGGCAGAAGCGATGATCATAGCTCTTTACATAACTCCAATAGGTTCAATGAGAGTGAAAGCTTGTCCTGGCTTGCAAGACTTTTTTGGGACTTGGAAGTTATGAACTCGATAGCGTTGTCATCTGTAGCAAAGCTGGAACTGTCTGTAAGAAGGTTCATACAGACAGCATCAAGGGATTTGTTCTTTAACATGTTTTTTGCATGATCGAGTGCAAGCTTTTGATCCATCTCAGCTTTGAAGCCTATAGCCTTTATCCCTTTTTTGTCAATGGAGTGAAGAAGGTCGCGATTTTGTTTAAGCTCCAGGCTCCAGTGCTCTCCAAGCTCATTTTTCTTTAGTTTTCCTTCTTTGGGAAAACTTGGCACATA
The DNA here is from genome assembly GCA_041562555.1 of Sulfurimonadaceae bacterium. Taxonomy (GTDB): domain Bacteria; phylum Campylobacterota; class Campylobacteria; order Campylobacterales; family Sulfurimonadaceae. The sequence goes on along the minus strand of JBFEXS010000002.1, from coordinate 8,198 downwards.
ATCACTCACAGCTGCAACCATAAAGAGATAGGGCTCTTTTGATGTGTTCTTTGCTGTATCGATATGTTCCACAAGTTCTTGATACATATGTGCGGACCCCTGTACAGGGATCTGCTGCATAGAAGCCGGAAGGCGCTGCGGAAAACGCGAGGAGATAAAACTGACATTTGCCCCTTTGAGGTAGAGTGCCAGTGCAAGAGATGAACCCATCTTTCCACTTGAGAAATTGGAGAGATAGCGCACATCATCGATCTTTTCGATACTTCCCCCGCCGCTTACGACGACAGACCTGTCCAGCCAAAACCTATCTTTTAAGAGCATCTGTGCCGTTTGAAAATAGATGTCCTCTATATCAACAAGGGCACCGTCTCCCTCTGTGTTGCAGGCTAAAAGCTTGGTCTGGGTATTCATCAATGTATAGTTACTTTTTGCAAGGTTTTGCATGGAAGTGGAGATGATAGGATTATTGATCATATGGGTGTTTGCAGCAGGACAAAGCAATTTTTCCCCAGGATAGGCCAATGCCGTCTGTAAGAGCAGGTTGTCTGCAAATCCCTGGGAAAGCTTGGCTATGGTGTTTGCCGAGGCAGGGGCGATAACAAAGGCATCTGCCCATTCACCTATTTTTATATGATTCAGATCACTGTCCCATGATTCTGTAGCCTCATGCAGTACTGTGTTCATAGAGATAGTCTCAAAGGTCAGCGGAGTGATGAACTTTTTAGCTGATTCACTCATGATCACGCGTACTTGTGCGCCACTTTTGATGAACAGGCGGATGAGTTCGAGAGATTTATAGATAGATATAGAACCACTGACGCCCAGAAGGATTTTTTTATTTTTAAGTAGATCTGCAAACATGGATAGAAACTTTTTTAGAGTATTTTACACTAATTTTAGACGAATCGGTATAATTGCACCTATGATACGGGTAATGACCCATGTGAAAGAGGTGCGTTTGTCAGATAATAATCGTTGTGATGTCATTGTTGTCGGTTCAGGCGCTGCAGGTATGATCTCTGCCATAACTGCTGCAAGACGAGGTAAGAAAGTTGTATTGCTTGAAAAGCTTTCTAAACTTGGAGCCAAGTTAAAGGCAACAGGCGGCGGGCGTTGTAATTTAACCAATACTCTCTCTAATGATGAGTTCATGGCACGTTTTGGAAGAGAAGGGCGTTTTATGACACCTGCTCTTGAAGCCTTTGATCATAAAAAGCTTATCGCTTTTTTTAAAGAGATCGGTGTTGAGTCCCATGCTCCGGACGGGTACCGTGTCTTTCCCATAACACACAATGCAGGGACCATACTCAGTGCCCTCGAAGATGAATTGACTCGGTTGGGTGTACGTGTTATCACTGGAGCTCGTGTTGATGAATTTATATTTGATGATGAGAAGATGCAAGGTGTCAGGACGCAAGACAGAGCCTATATGGCTACTTCAGTCGTGGTGGCAACAGGTGGATTGGGGTATCCTGTTCTGGGTGCCGAGGGAGATGGCTATCCTTTGGCCGAATCTGTCGGTCATAAGGTGACAGAACTGTTCCCGGCGATGATGCCCTTAAAGGTCAAAGAGAGATGGGTGGAAAACTGCAGAGCAGATACCATCGCAAAAGTAGAGCTTCGTGTGGACCTTAAAAAAGCAAGAAAATTACGAGCAAAGGGTGATTTGATCTTTACAAAAAACGGGATACGAGGGCCGGTTGTTTTGGATTTTGCACGGGAAGTAACACCATTGATACAACAGTATAAAGAGGTCCCTTTACTGCTTAATCTTACTAAGGGGAAAAATGAAGACGAACTGCTGAAGTATTTCAAAAAGATGATTAATACTAATAAATATGAAAATACGCTGGAATTACTTAAGACTCTCCTTCCTGAGGCACTTTCCCTGGAGATGTGCAAGCTCGCAGGCGCAGATCCGCAGCTTGGGTTCAATAAACTTCCGGGACAGGTCAAAGCAGATCTCATCAAATTGTTGGCATGGACACCGTTAACCGTCATAGGACATGACGGGTTCAAGATGGCAATGATCACCAGGGGTGGTGTTTCACTGAAAGAAATCCGTCCCGAGACTATGGAGTCCAAAGTGATCAAAGGTCTTTATTTTTGCGGCGAGGTGATGAATCTGGACGGGCCGTGTGGCGGGTACAATCTGCAGTGGTCATTTGCAAGCGGATATCTGGCCGGGATGAATGTGGGAGATTAACCTAGTCTTTGGGGATGTTTAGACGTATGCGGACGGCATATGCCAATAGAATCCCAAGCATGACACCTGTTGTGTTCGCTAACATGTCCAGCCACTCTCCATAGCGATTAACATAGGGTTGGATCAGTTCAATGCAACCGCTATAAAGGATGAAAAAAAAGATGATGTATAACCATCTATGGGGCCTTCTCAATGCGGTTGGAAAGGCTAGAACCATGTATGCGATGAAGTGATGAGTTTTATCAGACCCCGGTACGGATGGAAGTGTTTCCAACGGCCACAAAGAGAGCAGGGAGATAGCAAACAGGATCAAGAGGCTTAAGGGCAGCCAATACCTATGTACATAGGTAAGCGGAAATAGAGTCAGACTGGATTTCATACCGGCGCTATTGACTATTTTCTACCAAAGAACTTGTAGTAAAAGCCTGCAACAGATTTCAAAGGTGTACGGGAGACGGAAAGAGATCCTTTTTCAATCTTGTCTGCCGTTACGGTGGTGCCAGCGGCGATGAGTACATCGTCTTCAACGATCACCGGCGCGACCAGTTGCGTGTCCGAACCGATAAAGACATTCTTACCGATGATGGTCTGATACTTGGCCTTACCATCATAATTACAGGTGATGACACCGGCGCCTACATTGGTTCCTTCATCGACTTGTGCATCACCCAAATAGGAAAGGTGTCCCGCTTTCACTCCCTTGAGGGTCGATTTTTTTACTTCCACAAAATTTCCGATATGGGTATCTTCAATATGCGAATGTGGACGGATATGTGCAAGGGGTCCAATGTCCGAGTTCTTGATGATACTGTCCTCGATGACGGAGCCGGACTTGATATGGGCATTCTCGATAAGTGTGTTCCCACATAGACGCACCCCATTCTCGATCATGGACTCACCATTGAACGTGACACCTTCTTCGATGTATATGGTGGAAGGAAGCTGCATGCTGATTCCGGCTTTCATCCAATGACTTTTGATACGTTCTTGCATGATCTCTTCTGCATTGGCAAGATCAAACTTTGAATTGACACCTTTGAAGTGCTCTTCGTCAACCAGAAGAGGCTCAATACTCAGTCCGTCAGCGCGAGCCATGGAGATAATATCTGTCAGATAATACTCCTGCTGGGCATTATCATTACTGAGTTTAGGAAGATAGCTTTCTATCACAGATCTGGAAAAAGAATAGATGCCGGCATTTACAGTCGTAACGGCTTTCTCCCTCTCATTCGCATCTTTTTCTTCTACGATGCGTTCTACGCCATCAGGGGAAATGATGACACGCCCATATCCTGAAGAGTCTTCAAGGTCAAAGATTGACATCGTTATATCGGCAGCAGATGCCTCAAAACCGCTGAGTGCTTCAGCAGTGATCAGAGGCATGTCACCATTGAGAACAAGGACTCTGTCATGTTTGGGCTGAATACCCATAACTGCACCGCCAGTTCCCGGAAAATTGTCGGCATCCTGAACCAAAAAGTTGATCTTGTCTCCAAAGTGTTTGATCATAGCTTCCTGTACAGCATCTTTTTGATGGTGGATGACGACAGTGACGTCATTGGAGATCTTTAAAGACTCCTTGATGATGTAATAGAGCATCTCTTTTCCACTGATGGGATGTAGGACTTTTGCTTTGGACGATTTCATACGGCTGCCTTTACCGGCAGCCAGGATTACGATAGATAAATTCATAAGTACTGTTCTTTTTTATTTTTTTGTGAGATTATAACAAAAATAACTTGCATGCATGTTACATGAATGTTATTTTAGCATTAATTTTCAATGAACATCACTGCCAGAGTATTTCCTGTTTTTAGATAATGTTTTTGATAAAACTACCGATTTAGAGTTAATAAATATCTACACTTGAGTAGGTAGTTGGCTACAGCAGGAGCGATTTAAGCTTCTTTTTTGAAAATTAAGTAATAATATTGTACTTAATGAATAATTTAATAATTTACGGGGATTGAATGGATTTAGCGACGGTCATAGGTCTTGTTTTAATTATTGCACTGCTTCTGGGTGCGATGGCAATGGGTGTTGGTATTGGTGCGTATATTGATATCCCTTCGGTGTTAATCGTATTTGGTGGATCGCTTGGCTCGCTTCTTGTTGGTTTCAAAATGGAGCAGATGAAGAATTTCGTGAAGATTTTCATGGTTGCCGTCAAACCACCGCAAGAAGATCTGCAGGCTCTGATCTCCAAACTTGTCGAATATGCGACTCAAGCGCGGCGTGATGGTATTCTTTCTCTGGAAGCAGCCGCGAACACGGAACAGAATGCTTTTTTGAAACAGGGGCTTTCCATGGCAGTCGACGGGAATGAACCGGATACTATACGTGATCTCTTGGAGATTGAGATGGAACAGACAAGTACCCGCCATAAAGGAAATGCTGCGATTTTTGATCAATGGGCAGGTTTTGCCGGTGCGATGGGGATGATCGGTACACTAATCGGTCTGGTCGCGATGCTTTTGAACATGGCTGATCCCTCAGCAATCGGTCCTTCAATGGCGGTTGCCTTATTAACGACGATGTATGGTGCCATGATCGGTAATATCTTTGGCGCGCCGATTGCCAATATCCTGTTGATCAGAAACGATGAGGAGAACCTTGTCAAAGAGGTCGTACTTGAAGGAATCATGTCTATTCAAGCAGGGGACAACCCGCGTACTTTGGAAGCAAAACTTCTTTCTTTCCTTTCTCCTGCTGACCGTGTAAGTCAGTTTGCATAAACTCGGGTAGCACGGAATGGGAAAAAAGAGCAAACCTTGCGATTGTCCAAAATGTCTTCCGGCGTGGTTGGCAGCCTTTGGTGACCTTATGTCACTGCTACTGTGTTTCTTTGTACTTTTGCTCTCCATGTCAAGCATGGACGCAAAGAAAATCTCTGAAGCTATCGGTTCCCTTGCCGGTGCAATGTCCGTCCTCGAAGGCGGTACCAAGACGGAAATCTCAAAGCAACGTATTCTGGAGTCTACTCCTATCGAAAACCGTGATGAGAGTTCTGAACAGGTCAATCGCATCAAGCAGGCCATTGCAGAGATGAACGAGATGATGGAAAAAGGGAAGGGGCCTGCTGTTACGCTTAATGAGAGTGAGGAAGGTTTTGTCCTGCGTTTGCCTGCGTCGCTGTTGTTCAAGCCGGGAGAGGCTAAAATCGAGGATGAGGATGCATTGTTGTTTTTAAAACGTATAGCACTTTTGATCCAAGAACTTCCCAATGACCTTGAGGCAAGCGTACGTGGGCACACGGACAATGTTCCCCCTTCGCGTAACAGCCCGTATCAAGACAATTGGGATCTTTCCAGTGCACGGGCTATTGCAGTCTTGAAAGAACTGCTCCTGGGAGGTGTGAAACCTGACCGCATGCATGCAGCGGGCTTTGCGGATTATCGTCCCGAAGGAAGCAATACGACACTTAAGGGACGAGAAAAAAACCGCCGTGTTGAGATATATTTTTACGCACGAAAGAATGAGAGCAAGGGTGAACTCAAACAGTCTGTTCTTGATAAAGCGAAAACACTGAATCAATGAAGATCTTAAGTTTACTCATAATGCTTAGCCTCTCTTTGCTGGCAGAGACGGTAGAAGTACCAACCATCAATTTATCCCTCTCATCCCCGGATACACCTGCACAGCTGGTGAGCTCGATCAATGTCATCTTGATGTTGACGATCCTCTTTCTTGCACCAAGTCTATTGCTGATGACGACCACCTTTACCCGCTTTGTTATCATCTTCGGGTTTTTACGTCAGGCGCTTGGGACACAGCAGATACCACCGACTCAATTGCTTGTCTCTTTGGCGTTGATCTTGACGATCTTTGTTATGGAGCCGGTAGGAAAAAAGGCTTATGAGAACGGTATTAAGCCCTATGTGGCGGAAGAGATCAGTTATGAAGTCGCTTTTGAACGCACGACGGAGCCCTTTAAAAACTTTATGATCAGAAATACCCGAGAGAAAGACCTGGCACTCTTTTTTAGGATCCGTAAGATGGACAATCCTCAAACGGTCAAAGATGTCCCTCTTTCCGTGATCGTTCCCGCTTTTATGATATCCGAACTCAAGACTGCCTTTGAGATAGGTTTTTTGCTCTTTTTACCCTTTTTGGTCATTGACATGGTGGTCGCATCCATATTGATGTCTATGGGTATGATGATGCTTCCGCCGGTGATGATTTCTCTTCCCTTCAAAGTCCTTGTATTTATCCTTGTGGATGGATGGAATCTGCTTATCGGTAATCTTATTTCGAGTATAAAGTAGTTAGGAGCCAGTGTGAATTGTGAATATTTTGGGATCTGTGGAAGTTGTAAACTGTATGAGATGTCCTACGAAGAGCAGTTAAAGTATAAATTGGATGATGTCACAGAAATGTTTGCTCCTTTGTATCAGGGTGATTTTGATGTTGCCAGATCCAAAGCGGAACATTACAGAGCACGTTCCGAGTTTAAGTTATGGCATATTGATGACGAGATATCCTATGCTATGAACCGTCTGGACAAACAGGGGGTTGTGACGATCGATGCCTGTCCTATGGTGAACGAGTCGATATCGGAGCTTATGCCAAAACTCCTTGAGAAAATCAAAGAGAAACAGATGGATGTCAAGCTTTTTAATATTGATTTTCTATCGGCTTCAGATGGTGAAATCGTTGTGTCGTTGATATATCATCGCACGCTTGATGATGCATGGCATGCTTTGGCCCATGAACTTTCCCAGGAGTTGGGGATCAATATTATCGGAAGAAGCCGTAAACAAAAAGTCGTTGTCAATCAGGATTATGTGACTGAGACATTGAACTTCAATGGGCGTCAATATCGTTTCAAACAAATCGAGAACTCGTTTACACAGCCTAATCCGGGCGTGAACGAGCAAATGGTCTCATGGGCATTGAAGCAGGCAGAAGGTTTGAAAGGAGACTTGCTGGAGCTTTATTGCGGTGCAGGAAACTTTACGATCCCCTTTGCCGGTGTGTTTGACAAGGTTTTGGCTACAGAGATTTCCAAAAGTTCTATCAATGCAGCAAAGAGCAATATGCAATTAAACGATACACATAATATCGAGTTTGTCCGGATGAGCAGTGAAGAGTTTACGGAAGCTCTTGACGGGGTACGTGAGTTCAGACGTATGAAGGATATCGATTTAAGTGCATATACCTTAAAGACCCTTTTTGTTGATCCTCCTCGAAGTGGACTTGATGACAGGTCAAGGGCTTTTTGCAAACGATTTGAGCATCTTATCTATATATCATGTAATCCTGAGACCTTAAAACGCGATCTCGAGGAACTTTCAGATGAGTTTGAACTGTTGCAAATGGCTGCCTTTGATCAGTTCCCTTATACACCGCATCTGGAGATGGGTGCTGTATTGCGAAGGAGAAGGGCATGAAGTCTAAAAGATTGATCCTTGGACCATTGCTGATCGCAGCATCTTTGTATGCTGAGGATGTGATGATAGAACGCATGCAGAGTGTCGTAGATGAAGTGAGTGAACTTCGAAAACGTTATGAGGCGGCAGTTAAAGAAAATGAGGCATGTGTAGCACAGGTCAAAGAGCAGAACATCCTGCTTGGTTCAAAGTCCGGTGATAAAAAAGACCAAACACCATATATTAAACAGCTTGAGCTCGAAAACAGCAGACTGAAGCAGGCCCATACGAATGTCAAAAAAGAGTTGAAAGAACTTGACAGTCTGCAAAGAGAGTTAGAGAGTCTGAAGAACGAGAACGAACGGTTGAACAGTTCTGCCCAGATACTGGTCCAAAAAAACCAATCCTTGCTGTCACAGCTCAATAAACTCAAACGCAACAAAACTCCTGGAAACACCTCCGGCAATGAAGATCAGAGAATCCGTTCTTTGGAAAGATCGCTGAAAGAAGAGGAATCTACTTCAAAGGCATTAAAAGCAAGAAATCAGACATTGGAAGCAGAAGTCCTGACTCTACAGACAGCTCTCAAGGATGCCAAATCAGCTCAGGCCGGGATATCCTCA
>JBFEXS010000001.1:0-81915 GCA_041562555.1 Sulfurimonadaceae bacterium | reverse complement strand
TTGATTTCACGTTCCCCGGCCTTCCCCTGCAGAAACTCATTATAGAACTTCTCGATACCGCTTTTCCCTGTTGAGCCTGTCAATTTTGCCACAAGATTGTCTTCCACATCTTCCTTGTTAGCTTTAGCCACATAGCCGATGATATGCGCTGCAAGTTTTCGGTTTGGATAATATCGCTTAGGCGATGGAAGCAGTTTGATGTTTTCATTTAAATTCATTTTCGAATATACTGGGATGGCATCCTCATAGGAGACAAAGTCGACTACCGTGATAAAATGGTGATTATAATAGGAATCTTTCTTTAGATAATTCTTTTTCAATTCATCCTTATTCATAAAAGGGAACATCGTAGTGATAATATCCAACTCATTATCCAGCTCACCATTTTTACTTGAAAGATGCGGCGCGATTTGAAGTTTAAACCCCAGCTTATTAATCGCAAGTGGCTGCTTGTTCCTATCAAGGATCTCACCTCGAATAGGAGGAATATATTCGAATTTGATTGTGTTTTTATCTGCAAGTGTCTCATAATAATTATTTGACTGAATCGACAGATAATAGATACGTACCAATAATGAGACCCATACAAGGACAAATACGATTAAAACAAATTTGACTCTCATAGTCCCATCACCAGAAAAAACTCAATAAACATATAATATATGATATGCCAGTCCACACTAGGAGCTTCAACCCACAACACTTGACTTAGTACATAGGAAAAAAGGACATATCCGGGATAAGCCAATACTAGGAAAATCAGCTTTAAACAGATATGGCATGAGATCATGATGCGAAGTCTAGGGATGACAAAACGATAGACAAAGGTAAAGTAGACCAGAACGCTAAAAAGCAGAAAATCCTTTTCCGCTTCAAAGACCAACAATAACAAGACGACGAGAGCCAAGCGTGGCAAATCCTCTTTTTCCAATGCACGGATAAAATAGAAGAACAAAACCCCAAGCAGTGGCGGAAAAAGCAAATAAACACTACTGAGACTTTGATATAAGGCAAAGATAATGGTAAACAGAAAACCTGTTAATATTTTTTTATAAGTGAAACTTCGTTGCATAAAGGAAAGTGTTTACATTTAATACAATCGGCCCAGATCTTGTGTTCCGGGAGTGATTCTTTAGGGATTTCAACAAAACCCAACTTTTCAAAAAATGCCTGTTTATATGTTAAAGAAAGTACCTCTTTAAGACCAAGCAGTTCACCTTCTTTCAAACACAAAGATACCAGTTCTTTTCCAATCCCCTTGTCTTGATATTGTGGTGAGACAATAAGTGAGCGGATCTCCGCTAAAGAAATTGTATGTATATGTAAAGCAGAGAATCCCACTAAGGTATCACCGTCATAAGCCAAGGTATATGATCGTATATTGGTTGCGATCTCATCGGCGCTACGCATCAAAATCGTTCCATCATCAACAAAGGGTTGAACGAGTTCCTGCATCTGCTTTACATCAGATAATTTTGCCTTGGCATATCGTATCATGCTTCCACCCCATTATCATCGAATAAGATAGAATACACAACCTGTGTCAACTTTTCAATGCCTCTTTTTTTGGTATTTGACACCATTAATGCACCCGGGTATTCTTTTCTCAAGGCACCAAGCTCTTTTTGATTCAGCTTATCCATCTTGGTAAAAACATGTAACAGCACTTGATCTTCCTCAAGTATCTCAGATAAATATTCATCCACGTCCACATCGATCTCAAGACCGGGATGGCGGGCATCAATGAGGTGTATAAAAAGCTTAATCTGCTCTCTTTCGGCAATAAACTGTGTTAATGATTTTTGCCATTGCGATTTGATGCTTTTAGAGACCTTTGCATAACCAAAGCCGGGCAGATCCACAAATCGGGCTCCTTTTCGTTCATTATTTTCAACATCTCTGAACTCAAGTTCAAAAAAGTTAATAAGCTGAGTTTTACCAGGGGTCGCTGATACTTTAGCCATTCCTTTATGATTTACCAACGAATTCAATAAGGATGACTTCCCAACATTTGAACGTGCCAAGAAAGCGACTTCAGGAAGTTCTTCTTCTGGAGCCAATTTAATATTCGGTGCAGAGGTTATAAACTTTGCATTAATGATGTCAATCATCTATTTTTGCTCATCTTTTTCTTCAATATTGAAAATCATCATCACCGGTGCTTTCTCTTTTCCGACTGCTTTTGCATTTCCGTCAATTGCATTCAAAAGGACTTCTTCACCGAAGACCTTACGATCCGTTCCCAATTGATACAGGTGTACGTTCTTATAAAACTGATATTCCTGTTTTTGTGGCAAATAAATAACCTTTCCGGCGTCACCTTTATATGTCGCATTATTGTCAACCAGGTCAATATAGAAAGACACTTTTCCTTCCGCTTCATATCGGTACGGCGTACGGTCTTTGTTCGTAAATACACTCACTTTGGAGGCATTCAGTTCATCACTTCCTTTGGTTATCTTCACATTTCCTTTGAAGACTGTCACGCCTTTTTTTTCATTTCCGTCAAAGGCGTCCGCTAGTATCTTCACCTGTTCTGCAAAAAGAGTCACGCTACACAGACTCAATAAAATTAATATTTTTTTCACTTTCTATCCTCTAAATAGTAGTTCGCATCAATAGTTCGGGCACTGGTTTGTCCTGTTTTTACATCATAATGCAATTCACTCCCGTATATGATGTTTTCATTTTGTGTCATGATAAACTTCTCTGGCACATACAGTCTTTCTTTTTTTGTATCATAAACCGCATGATCACTCTCAAAAGAGAGGCCGTCTTCACGGAAATAACGTACATTATCATCTAGATAGACGACCTCTCTTTGGAATTTGCCTCTATCGGCATACAGGTGTTCACCCAGCTGGTTCTCATTAACAACGTAATGGGCATTTTCGACTTCATAATGGGTTGTATACTGTCTACCCAACGTTCCGCTGACGACACTTTGAACACCCTGCGTATCTATCTCATATAGATTAAAGTCCTCGATCTCAAGCTGTGCAACCTCATTCCCATGCTCAGTGTCATATTCATGGGGTTGCAAGAACACGAACAGGGCAATGCAAAAAAACAGCAAAAAGACAAAAAAATGGGTTAGTCGCATCGCTTATTTCCAGGTCTTCAAAAATTCCTCTTCAAGACCGTTGTCTTTGATGATACTCTCAATCATCTCGCGAACAGCCCCTTCACCACCCTTGTTGTATAAAACCACATCACACAAGGCACGGATATATTCAGATCCGTCTGCCGGAGTAAAGCTCATACCTACTGCCTCTAACATTCGGTAATCATTCAGGTCATCCCCTATCGCAGCTATATTCGAATATTCTATCTGCTCTTTTTCGCGGATTTTCTCTAAAACTTCCAGTTTGTTCTTCACCCCTTGAAAAAGGTAAGGAATACCCAACTCCTTTGCCCTTCTCTCGACAATTTTAGAACGTCTTCCAGTTATAATTGCTGCTTTTTTGCCAAAACGTATCCATGAACTGATTGCGAGGCCATCTTTCACACTGAAAGACTTTATTTCATCGCCATTTTCACTATACGTGATTCTTCCGTCCGTCAAGCAACCATCTACATCAAAAACCAAAAGTTCAATCACAAAACACCCTTTGTACTTGGGACAGATATACGTTCATTCTTGCTTGTAGCACGACGAAGCGCTACCGCTAACGCCTTGAAAGAAGCTTCGAGAATATGGTGCTTATTCTTTCCTCGTTTCATTATGATGTGTGCTGTCAAACCCGAATTAAAGACGATAGCACGGAAAAACTCTTCCGCAAGTTCAACATCAAAGTTGCCAACCTTACCTGCAACATCCACATCATAGATCAAAAACGGTCTATTGCTCAGATCAAGGTCACACTCGACGCAGGTTTCATCCATTACGATCGCAGCTGAACCAAAACGTTCTATTTTAGCCACAGGATAAATCGCAGCCTTAAGTGCCTGTCCGATGGCAATACCCACATCTTCTACACTGTGATGATCATCTATGTGCGTATCACCCTTACAGCTGACATTCAGATCAATAAGTGCATGCTTGGCAAAACTTTCAAGCATGTGATCAAAAAAACCTACTCCGGTATCAATCTTACTTTTACCTTCACCATACAACTCAAGGTCAACTTTAATATCTGTCTCTTTTGTCTTACGTTCTATATTTACCATTGAATATCCTTACTCTCTTACGACAAACGCACTTGAAAAGTTCTTTGCCTTATAATCGCGTGCCTCTTCTTCCCCTTGAAATCCTGTTAGCAGAACCTTGAAAAGACGCCGTTCTCCATCATCAATATCTTTAATAACCGTCTTATATCGACCAGATGCGTTATTATAGCGTTCTTGTGTAGTAATTGCACCCTCAATTTTACTAAAAGAACCTATTTGTAGGACATATTTGCCCATCACTTTCTCTTTGAGATCTTTTTGGATCGATGTTTTGGTGATTTTGGTCTCACCTTTTTTATTGAAGCCCAAGATTTCCAGTTTTACAGGGGCGGTTCCGGACTTGATCATATCAAGCTCGGAAGCAGCTTTCTTTGACAGGTCAATGATACGTGAGTTCACAAAAGGACCTCGATCGTTCACCCGTACTACGACAGATCGTCCATTTTTTTTATTCGTCACCCGAACTACGGTGTTCATAGGTAGCGTCTTATGTGCAGCCGTCATCTGCCACATACTGTAGGTCTCACCATTAGAAGTCTTCTTTCCATGGAAGTTGGGTCCATACCACGAGGCACGGCCGTGAAGTTCTTCCCCGACTCTTACGACAGACGGATAATAACGTTTTCCCATTACCGTATAGGGGCGCATTGTCGGGTGCTTAAGATTACTTGGCACGGAAGCATTGGCGACCGGAGCACGATATTCAGCCTTTGTCCTGTCAATAGGCCGGCGGCTACACCCATCAAAAAACAATGCAATTGAAACGGCTAACAAAAGAGTCCTAGTGAACACTAAGCGTTTCTCCTATTTTAATCATATCAGAATGCAGATGATTGCGTCGTTTAAGATCGCCAATAGAGACTTTGAAGTACTTGGAGATAGACTCCAAGGTATCTCCGCTCTTCACAGTATAAGAACGCTCTGATCTAGGGACATACCCTTTACTGACAGGGATGATGAGTCTTTGTTTCAAAGAGAGACGATCCGACTTGAGTTTGTTGAAATCACTGATTCTTCTGTATGGTATTCCGTATTTCTTGCCAAGATAGGAAAGGTTGTCTCCCGAACTCACGGTATGTACAAGATAGACTGTTTGCAATTCGGCTGGCTTGTACTTGGTTTTGAATTCGGACAGTTTAATATAAGGAATATATATCGGATAGCTCTTGCCATAAGGAGGGACAAAATCATACTTCAAATGACGATTGAGCTTTTTTAATTCTTGACTCGGCATGGAGATAAGTTTGGCGACACGGTCTATACTTTCACCTGCAGGAACGTCCACTGTAGCCAAAGAGTAGGCATTTCCCCGGTTAAGCAAATAGTCACACTCGTTATCGATCATATAGGTTTCATCGTAACCTATCAAAGCCAAAGCAATGATTTTACGAATATAACGGCGGCTTTCTGCTGGTATATATTTACGCTTTGGATCAAGCAGTACGTTCAGATCATCCGTACCTGCTTTCTTGATAGCCCTAGACAGCCTTCCTTCACCGCAATTATATGCAATAGCTGCCAGATACCATTTTCCAAATTTTGTATGCAGCGCTTCTAAAAAACGGACAGCCGCCTTTGTCGACTTGACGAGATCCCGTCTCTCATCAACATAGTCATCAACTTTCAATCCGTAAATCCGGCCTGTATAGGGCATAAACTGCCACATGCCTGAGGCCTTCTTCTTTGAATATGCTCGGGTGGAAAAGTTTGATTCAGCCATTGCAAGATAGAGGATTTCACTCGGCACCTCTGAATCCGCAATGATTTTCTTCACCATCGGGATGAATATATAAGCATCATTCATCGTTTTAAAAAAATATTTATTCTTGTATCGTGCACGCTTCTGTTCTTTTATCATATTGAGTTCTGGATCATTTAAAAAAGATGCCGGGATATCAAAACTTCGGAGCAATCTCAACTCTTTCGCATGGTTGGATTCAAAATTAAGCGTAGCAAACACAGAGGATGAAAAGATAAAAAATATTAAAACAACTGACTTCAAAGGCACCTCGAAAAACGGTTCATGCAAGAAGGACCGTCTTATAATTTGAACCTATATTTTAACAAAGCAGCTGTTGTTTTATTATTAAGGCAGTTTTACAAAGAAGGAAAAGAACTCATATTATTAAATATTAATGCCAAAAAGATCGCGTGCATTCTGTGTTGTCAATCGCTCTATTTCCTGCCTGGAGATATCTAAAAGCTCAGCGATCTTGTCCGCCACAACAGTTGTATAACGGGGCTCGTTACGTTGACCTCTGTATGGATGCGGAGTCAAATAAGGACCATCTGTCTCTATCAGTAATTTGTCTAATGGAACCTTTGGTAACACATTGACGAGTTTACGTGCATTCTTAAAGGTAAGCACACCGCCTATACCATAATAAAAATTTCGCTTTGAAAGGAGCAAAAGTTCTTCATCAGCATTAAAACAGTGTAATACACCACCCTGTGCATCTTCATCTTCCATGATAACTCTCGCATCGTGGCTGGCATCGCGTATATGAACAATCAAGGGTTTTTTCAACTCCTTGGCCAAACGTATATGCTCTTTGAAAACTCGCTTCTGTTCAGAAACCACATGTGCCTTCTCTACCGGATCTTCAGGAAGTCTAAAGTAGTCCAGACCGCACTCACCTATGGCCACACATTTTTCATCCTGAGCATATTCTCTGATAATAGACTCATTATAGTTCTTGATATCATACGGATGCATTCCTACAGCGAAATAGACATCATCATGCTTATGTGAGAGGGCCAGTGCTCTAGGCAGGTCTTTTGGGTCAGCCCCGGGAATAACAAATCTTTTAACACCAGCTTCACGCGCTCTTTGAATAACTTCTTCGACGTCGTCTGCATACTGTGCATTATCTAAATGGATATGGGTATCTATAATCATAATCGCATTGTAACGAATTCTGAACGCATATTCACTTTTTTCGGAACTTCAACTATGCATCTCTCTCGTTTTTGTCTCGTTGGCACGAGGTATTGGTACAACCAAGATTTTTAATCATAAACAGTATAAGCACCAGGGAAAGCAGTCCCGTCAAAACAGCCTGTAATATAAAGCCGTTTAGGAAAAAATTGACAGCCAAAGCAACGAGTAGAACAGCAACTATTATGCACATTCGCTTGTCAATAAGCCCCGTGCAAAGTTTATTGCTTCGTCAGTTATGGTGTCCCCGCTTATCATACGTGCTATCTCATTGACCCGCTCCTCATCTTCAAGTACCTTTACACTGCTGTGCTTGTCTCTGTTGACAAAAAAATGCTGGTCTGCTTGAGAAGTCAATTGAGGTTGATGTGAGATAACAAATATCTGGTAATCTTTTGCCAAATGTGACAATACTCGCGCAACAGACATGGACTCTTCACCGCTAAGGTTGGCATCGATCTCGTCAAGCATTAAAATACCGCCCTCGTTGTCTTTTAAGCTCTTAACAGCCAATAGTGCCAGACGCAGACGATTAAATTCACCGGCTGAAACTTTTTCCAAAGTAGCCCCGTTAAGCTCGATCTCCACCCGGTCCTGTCCCAATAGAGTCAACTCGTCTTTAACCAGATTAATTGAAGCAGGTCGCAGATAGAGCTGTTTCAAGAAATCATTAAAAGCACCGACGATATTTTTCAAAGCTTTTAAGCGGACATGACTAATGTGAGCTGCATCAGAAACGACATCTTCTTCCAGCTGTTTTATCTCATCACCAAGCTTTTCTTTACGTAAATCAATCGTATTATACTCCTGCAGTTCTTTTGACTTTTGCTCTCTGTATACAATAGCCTCATCAATACTTCCATATCGATGCTTTAGCTCGGAAATCTGTTCAATACGTGTCAATACCTCTTCTATATCGCACTCTTCAAGTTCACTCAACCTATCTCGCGATGCCTCAAAACAGGCCCTTAATTCGTTCATTGCATCATCAAAGAACGATGTGTCAACATCCAGAAGGTTAAGTGCAGAGCTTACATTGCTTTCCAAATTATAGATCTCTTCCGCACTGCTCACTGCTTCTTCGATTTTTTCTTTTTTAGAGAGTTCTTTTTTGATCTGCATAAGCTCTTCATCTTCGCCCGGAAGAGGTGAAATCGCATCAATCTTGGAAATTTCAAACTCCGCGAACTCTCTTAGTTCAAGCAATTTTTTTTCATCCTCCAAGATTTTAGACAACTCTTTCTTAAGCGCATGCAAGCGATTGAACTTTTCCTGATAATCCTGAAGCCTTCTTGTGTGCTGCTTTTGAATATCCAAAGCAAAACCATCAATCATCTCTAAAAGATTTTCATTTTTAAAGTCACTGTAGTCACGCAGGCTAAGATGGCGTACAAAAGTACTCGAAAGGTTTAAAAGCACTTTTTTTGAGATTGTTTGATTGTTGATAAAATGTCGCACCTTGTCTTTTTTGATCTGCTTGAAGACAGTGAAATCGTCTTTTTCGATTCCTATATCATCAAGAGCAATAGGAAAATTAACCGTCGCTTCACTTAGTCCTGCCTTTGCTTCATCAAGCCCCAATGACGCCAAAATAGAACTCATCAAAATCGATTTCCCACTTCCACTTGGACCTGTAAAAACGACCAAACCTTTTTTAAACTCAAGTTCTGCTTCTTTAAACGATAAAAAATCCCGAAGATAAAATCGCTCTATCACTTATTCACCCCAGCTCAATTTCTCTTTTAGCACTTCAAAATAATTAAACTCTTCCCTATGAATCAATTGCGCCGGTTTGCCTGAGAGTCTGATCTTGATAACGTCTCCAAACCCAAAATCATACATATCCTGGCCGTCAACAACAACCACAGCGGAAGGATCCGGCGTCTTCACTTCAATCGCAAAATGTCCAGGTAATACCACCGGCCGTTGCGTCAATGAGTGTGGCGAGATAGGTGTTAGTGCGAAGACCTGCGTCAAAGGAAAGAGCACCGGTCCACCGGCAGAGAGGTTGTAGGCAGTAGAGCCCGTTGGAGTTGATACGATAACACCGTCTCCGTAATATGTGTTAAAAGGTTTTTCATCAACAAAGGTATCCAGATGAATCATCTTGGATATAGACGAACGTGTCAAGACAATATCGTTAAAGGCAACAAGTTTTTTTGTGCCCTCTTTTGTGGTGATCTCTGCCCTTAGTACTGCACGCGTGTCAATACGATAATTTCCTGAGACAAGCTTTTGAATGAACTCATCCAATTCTGCCAGATCAACATCCGCCAAAAAACCCAGTTTACCCGCATGTATTCCAAAAACAGGAATATCAAATTCATGTGAGCGTCTAACTGCAGATATTAATGTACCATCACCCCCAAGGGTCACTAAAACATCCACATTTTCGCACAGGATTTCAAACTCCTGGCCCATCAGTCCAAGCATTTGTGCACTGTTATTGTCTAAGATGACTTCGATGTCATATTTCTCGAAATTTTTCTTCACCGCAAGAAACTGTTCTTTGATCTCAGGAGATGATGGTCGCAGAACAACACCGACTTTTTTGATCTCTTTCATTTTCTCAATCGTATTATTTGTCATATCTTCTCTATTATTGAATCATTTATTAGGAATATTATAGCTGAAAGTAAATGTACACGACAAAATGATGTCATTTTGTCATATAAGTTTTGGCAAAAAGCAAAGTTTTCTTCTGTTTTGATAATTTTGAAGAAGAAACCTATTGGTCGTTATTGGCTGCGTACTCAGGAGTACAGAAGATCCCGCAATGGCATTTTCCAAGTTCCGGTATCTCTTTTTCAATAGCCGGCGTACAAGGGCAAACTCTATCATCCGCACTTTTAAATCTGCCATCTTCTGTCTCTTCCACCATAAAACATGGACAAAAACGTTTGCCATACAGGATTTTATGACGGGCCAATCCCATCGTGACACCCTCGTTCACATCTTCATTCGGGTTATATACATACCCGAATTGCTTGTTGATTTTATCCGTAAATTTTTTAGTTTTTTCCATTTCAGCCAGAAATTCCGGTGAACTCATATCGATTTGTTTCATCATTTCAAACTTCTTTCGCACTTTATAATTCGGTAAGTATATAGACAGAAGACTTAAAAACTCCCATGCCATTCCAGGCATAAAGAATCGATTTATTTTGATCATATATTATAGGCTTATAAGCTTGTTTCAGCTAAAATCACGAAAAATTTTAATGTAGATATTTCAGATTATTGCAATCTTAAAATCTCAACTATAGGGTAAACATGCGAACGCATTATTGTACAGATTTAAACGAAAGCCATATTGGACAAGAAGTTACAGTTGCAGGTTGGGCAAATAGCCATAGAGATCATGGAGGTATTATTTTTATAGACCTTAGAGACAACAGTGGTCTACTTCAACTTACATGTGATCCTGCTGATTCCAAAGAAGCACACACAGTTGCTGACAGTGTACGTGATGAATTTGTACTTATCGCAAAAGGTAAAGTACGTGCTCGTGGTGAAGGCCTTACGAACCCTCGTCTTAAAACAGGAACGATAGAACTCGTTGTTGACGAACTTATCATCGAGAACCGTTCTGAACCTGTTCCGTTTGTGATCGGTGATGACAAAGTAGGTGAAGAGACTAAACTTCGCTACCGTTATCTTGAACTCAGGAACACAAAAACATATGAGACCTTCCGCTTGCGTTCAAAAGCAGCTATTGCAGCACGCAACTCTTTGGATGAGCTTGGATTCTTGGAAGTTGAGACACCTATCCTGACAAAATCAACTCCGGAAGGTGCACGTGATTATCTCGTACCTTCACGCGTACACGAAGGTGAGTTCTATGCCCTGCCACAATCTCCTCAATTGTTCAAACAACTCCTTATGGTCGGTGGCTTTGATAAATACTTCCAGATTGCTCGCTGTTTCAGAGACGAGGACCTGCGTGCAGATCGCCAGCCTGAATTCACGCAAATAGATGTTGAGATGAGTTTTTGTGATCAAGAAGATGTGATCGCGACTGCAGAAAAGCTGCTCAAAGACATGTTTAATGCATGTGGCGTTGAAGTACAGACGCCTTTCCCACGTATGACGCACTCAAACGCTATGGAAAAATATGGTTCAGACAAACCGGATTTGCGTTACGGTCTTGAAATGGTCGATGTTATCGATATCTTTGAAAAATGTGATAATGAAATTTTCACAAAAATCGCTTCTCAACCAAAAACACATCGTATTAAAGCATTGAAAGTTCCTCAGGGCGATACGATCTTCTCCAAGCGTGAGATGAAAAGCTTTGAAGACTATGTGCGTAAATTCGGTGCTGCCGGGCTTGGATATTTCCAAATGAAAGATGATGGTCTTAAAGGACCGTTGACCAAGTTCTTTGCACAAACCGAGATTGATGCTCTGGTTGAACGTTGTGAACTAGAAGTTGGAGATGTCGTTTTCTTTGGCGCCGGTGAGAAAAAAGTGGTTTGGGACTATATGGGACGTTTCCGTATTTTCTTAGCTCAGCATGAAAAGATGGATATTATCAACCCTGATGAATTCGCATTTACATGGGTTGTCGATTTTCCGATGTTTGAAATCGAAGATGGACGCGTCAAAGCCCTGCATCACCCGTTTACAATGCCTGCAGATATGGACAAAGACCATATTGAGGATATTGAATCGATTGCATATGACATCGTTCTTAACGGTACAGAACTTGGTGGTGGTTCAATCCGTATTCATAAAGAAGAGATACAATCAAAAGTATTTGAACTTATGGGAATTGAAGAGGAAGAAGCACAGTCTAAATTCGGCTTCTTGCTTGATGCGCTGAAGTTCGGTGCTCCTCCACACGGTGGTTTTGCGATTGGGTTTGACCGCCTTATCATGCTGTTGACTAAACAAGATTCTATCCGTGATGTTATCGCTTTCCCGAAAACTCAAAAAGCCTCATGTCTATTGACAGATGCGCCAAGTCCGGTTGACAACACTCAGCTGCGAGACTTACATATACGTTTAAGAGAAACAGCGAAGAAAGACGCGTAAACACATGTCGGCAGATAAAAAACTTATACTTATTATCGGTGCTCCGGGCTCAGGAAAAACAACAGATGCTGAACTCATAGCCAAACAGAACCCGGACACTATTGAACATTACTCTACCGGAGACTTACTGCGTGAAGAAGTTACCTCAGGGTCTGAACGTGGAAAGATCATTGAAAGTTTTATCTCCAAAGGAAACATTGTCCCGATTGAGATCGCTATTGAGACGATTATCTCTGCAATAAAAGCGAGTCAAAAAGACATGATCATCATAGACGGTTATCCAAGGTCCCTTGAACAGATGGATGCTCTGGATACTTATTTGCACAAAGAGACCAATATCCAACTTGTCTCAGTTATTGAAGTCAAGGTAAGTGAAGAGACCGCCAGAGACAGAGTTCTCGGTCGTGCCCGTGGTGCAGATGACAATACGGAAGTGTTCAACAATCGTATGAAAGTATACACAGAACCACTTGCAGAGATTCAAACTTTTTACAAGCATCAAAACTTGTTGACGGAAATAAGCGGTGAAGCTTCCATTGAAGAAGTTGTTTCACACATGCAAATACACATCAACAACTACCTGTAAGTTAATCATGTGAACCATTATATAGTTTATTATATAATGGTTCTTTCCGATTTACGACTGAACCTTATACTACTTCAACTACTTTCTTTACACATTTAGAACTATTTTGGATTTCAACACTTTTTAGATAGTATGTTTTATTAACGATCAGGCAATATATAATGAAAAATATAAAATTTATCTATATTATTCTCTTTGGCAGTATCATAGGATGGGCGATATTTGCTTATATCACTACGACAGAGATCATCCAAAGTCAAAGTCAATATGCACGTCTCATCAATATAAGCGGTAAACAACGTATGCTTTCACAGCAGATTGCTCTTATGTGCATGCGCTATGACAAAGAAAAAGACCAGAGCACGAAACAACATCTTGAATCGCTTTACCAAGCAATGAAGCAGGCTCATCAGGATCTTATTCATAACAAAATACACTTCGATGCGATTGACACGATTTATTACAGTAAAGAGTATGATCTAGATAACAAGGTAAGCCACTATTTGAAACTGGTTTCTGATTTTATTAACGAGCCTGGAGCATCACTGCTTGAGAAGATCCAGACTGCTTCCTTTGCCTTACTGCCTTTATTGGATGAAGCCGTATCCAGTTATGAAACAGAGTCAAACAACAATACCTATCAACTCATGGAGAGAGAAGCTTTTATCTTGATGGGCATACTCATAACACTTTTTTTGGAGGCAATCTTTATTATTTTTCCTGTAATGAGATTGGCAACCTGTCGTGAATCAAACCTTAAATCTCTTGTGAAACAACGGACAAAAGAACTTGAAGAACTCTCTATTACTGATCAGCTCACCTCTCTTTTTAATCGCAGAGAGATAGATAAAAGGTTAAAGAACGAACTCGATAAATCACAGCGCTATGCAAGTTCGTTTTCATTGGTTATGATCGATATTGACTACTTCAAGTCAATCAATGATACGTATGGACATCAGGTAGGTGATGATGTTTTAAAATCGGTCGCAAGACTTTTATCAGACAACATACGCAAGACCGACACTCTTGGACGATGGGGTGGAGAGGAGTTTATTATTATCAATACAGAAAGTGATCCCCATAAGGTACTGGGATTCGTTGAAAAGCTACGTTCTACTATTGAGGGGCATCAGTTTTCTAATATACAGGGTCTTACCTGCAGTTTTGGCGTAGCACATTCAATCGCCGGTGACACACCCTCTAGCATCCTCAAGCGTGCCGACAAAGCATTATACTTAGCGAAAGACTCCGGTCGAAACTGTATTAAAGAGTACCTATAATGGCTTCATCACAAACCGATACATCCTATTTTGTGTATATACTCGAGTGTAACGACCAATCTCTTTATACCGGGATCGCCAAAGATGTTCAGAAGCGACTCTTGGAACATAACACCTCTGACAAAGGTGCCAAGTACACTCGCATACGGCGTCCTGTCCAACTCCTCTATACCGAAAAGCACCCTAACAGAAGCCTGGCTTCCAAACGTGAATATGCCATAAAAAAACTTTCACGGGTTAAAAAGCTTGAACTCATTGAAGGTTCTTGAAGTTTATGCTATAATTCGGCCCTAATAATAATTAGAGAAAGAAGGTGAATGCAATGCCTGGTGTTATCTTAAAATCTGATGATCACTTCGACGCTGCGTACCGCCGTTTCAAAAAACAAACAGATAGAAATCTGATTGTTACTGAAGCGCGTGCTAGACGTTTCCACGAAACAGAAACAGAAAAGCGCAAAAAAGAGAAAATTAGCACTCGTAAAAAGATCCTAAAACGTCTTTATATGATGAGACGCTATGAATCTCGTCTGTAATCCCTAGCGAAAACAGATCAAGAGCCTCAGGGCTCTTATCCTATTTGGTTTCCACAACTTAACCGATCCTAACCCTCTTATACTATCACGCTTTGTTAATACATATCTAACACTCCTTATGTAATCATGGTTCCATTCTTAATCAGGAGTCACTATGGATTTGCTCTCCCCTATTTCAGTTGGTACGTTGAATCTGGACAATCGCATTTTTATGGCACCTTTAACACGATGCCGAGCAGTACAAGACAATCGCCCCAATGAACTGATGGCACAGTATTACGCACAGAGGGCTTCAGCAGGATTGATTATCAGTGAAGCAACACAGATCTCTGCTATGGGCATTGGATATCCATGTACTCCCGGCATACATAATCCTGATCAGATTGAAGGATGGAAAAAAGTTACGGAAGCTGTACACAACAAAGGTGGACATATCTTTTTACAATTATGGCATGTCGGTCGAATTTCACATCCGGACTTTTTGAACGGTGAAACACCAATAGCACCATCTGCCATCCAACCTTCCGGTGAAGTCTATACCTTTGAAGGGATGAAACCCTATGTCACTCCAAGGTCCATTAGTGAAGAAGAGATATCAGGTGTGGTTCAACAATACAAACAGGCGGCCATAAACGCTATAGAAGCTGGATTTGACGGAGTCGAAGTGCATGGAGCAAATGGCTACCTGATCGATCAATTTCTGCGTGATGGAACCAATGTTCGCGAGGATTCCTATGGCGGGAATATTCAGAAAAGAGCACGTTTTCTCTTTGAGGTCCTCGAAAGTGTATGCGGTGCGATCGGTTCAGACAAAGTTGGTCTTCGTCTCTCACCAAGCGGGACATTCAATGATATGACAGACAGTAATCCCAAAGAGCACTTTAGTTATATCGCTCAAGAGTTAAATACGTTCAACCTGGCCTATTTGCATATTGTCGACGCCCTGGAAGGAGACATACGTCATGGCGCAAATGTTGTTGATCTTGCAGTCTTGAGAAATGCCTATAAAGGGGTTCTCGTCACCAATGGAGCATATACACAAGACAGAGGCAACCATGCAATAGAGAACAACCTTGCAGATGCCGTTTCCTTTGGAGAACTCTTTATTGCAAATCCTGATTTACCTGAGCGTTTCAAAAGTCATGCCCCTTTGCAAAAGCCTGATCCAAACACATATTACACACAAGATGCTGTAGGATATTTAGATTATCCAAGCCTGTTGGATGCTTGAAAAGTCTCCTTCAGCCACTTTTTAATATCATCAAGCTCCTGCATATCTACTGTGTGGTCTTTATTATAAGCTCTAAAATCTATATCAAAACCACCCTCTTGTAAACGCTGAACTTGTTCTTTAGAGACTTCAAAAGGCAACACATCATCTTCATATCCATGGGTACACAACCAATTACCTTGATTGTTTTGAGCATTCATCTCAGTCAAAATCTTATCAGCATCATATATATAGCCACTCACTGCAATATAACCTGCCAATGTACGCTCATAGCGCGAACCAAATTCAAAAGTCAATAATGACCCCTGTGAAAAACCGAAGAGCACAGTGTTCTCAGGTGAAAACTCTCCTTCAAATAACAACTCAAAGGTTTGCATCAGTATGTTCTTGGAGTATTCAATACCGGGAAGTTGATTAGGAGGCAAATCATACCAGGAGAAGCCTGTAAAATATTCAAAAGGGGCATCTAAAAGCAGGTAGTTGACATCATCAAATCCCATCATCTGTGGGAAAAAACGAAATCCTTCCGAACTGTCACCCCTGCCGTGTAAAACCACGATCAGCTTATTCGAAGGCTTTTGTGAAGGTAAAAAGATATTATGCAGTGGAAGACTATTCATCTCCAAGGGCGCTGATCTCCTTTAAGATCTCTTTACATTCTGCAATGTTTTCCGCACATTCCTCTTCATCCATCTCTCCCGTCTCTGCTTCAAAAGCCATCTCTTTGAACTCGCGTTTCATCGCTTGAGCCTCTTTAAACTCAGCCTTGTCTTCATCGGTCGCATTTTTATTGTCTGCAATTTCTTCACACATCTCATCAATAATATTATCAATCTCCGGTATGATCTGCTCGTTTAGGATCTTGATGAGTTCTTCTGCCTTTGTCATAATTGCTCCTCGTATTTTTTGTGAATGGATTATATCAGATTACATCCCCGGAATACGAGGAATTCTTCCTAATTTTGAAAGCTTGCAATACTGCCCCCATCCCCGTTTAAGCCAATGTCCCACAATTGGCATTGGCAGCAGATAGGATTTTTTATCATCTCGGAAGGCAAATCCTGCCCCGTCACCGCTGTCCATGACACAAATAATACTGATATGCTCCTGATACCCTTTACGTAAACTCGAATTTTTATCACTGGAGACGATATTAAACGCTGTGTGTTTTGCCATTATTTCTGCCATATGTCCCTGTTTTGCTCTCCATTCCGGTCCCTCTAGTGCCGCTGAATCCCCTATGGCATACACATCTTCAAGGCCCTCGACTTCACAATGATTATTGATCTTCACAAAACCGGCTGCATTGAGCGGAAGATCTGAAGCTTTAATCACCTCATGCCCGTCACCTGCAGGAATAAACATAATAAAATCTGCTTCAAGACTGGAATCATCTTCAAAGATCACCCTGTCTGTTTCAAACCCCTTGATCTTTTTGCCAAAGTATTTATGGATTTTTGCTCTGGTAAACATCTTATCGAGCATACGCAGAGACTTTTCACCCAATCGAGCTCCCGGACGTGGCATCGGAGCGAACATACTTAACTCAAATCCCTCACGAACACCTTTTTTACGTAGCATGTTCTCTACATTAAACAGCAGTTCAAATCCCGGACCACCACGCACTGCAGATGTGTCTTTTGGATTTCCTCCAAAACCGAAAGCAATCTTTCCCGATCCCTTTGCGATCAAGGCATCCAGACGTTCTTTTATCTCTACGGACATCTCAGGTGCCCCGCAGATGGAAAGGGTATGTTCCACTCCCTTAGGCTTCATCTTCCCAGACCCCATAGCGATCACGAGCTTATCATACCCTTGAATCACCCTGCCGCTTACGAGTGTGATTTTTTTGGCATGCGCTTCGATCTTGACTACACCGTCAACGATCACATCAAAACCGTGGGATTTTTGAAGGTCTTTAAGATCAATACAGACATCCTCAAAACTTGCCCTGCCCGTCGGAACCCAAATCGAGGTCGGATAGATATAAAAGTAATCCCTGTCACTCACCAATGTGACATCATACTTTTCTTTACACAGATGAATTGCAGTATCTACTCCGGCAAACCCTCCCCCAAGAACTAATACTTTTTTTCCATTACCCATTTTTTTTCCTAATAAAAATCATTGACTTACTTTATAGTATCATACTCTCTTTGACACCAGCGGTCAAGTTCTAAGACGTTGACATTCGACCAAAAACTGTTCACCGTATTTTTTAAATTTTGTTTCTCCGACGCCATTTATGTTCAACATCTCTTCTTTATTGACAGGAAGTGTGTTTGCCATCTCCTTAAGTGTCTTATCCCCGAAAATGATATACGCCGGTTTTCTCGCTTCTTTAGCGATCTGTGCACGCAATGCCCGTAAATGATCAAAGGCGTAGGTATTTAAATCTGTGTCGTGTATATGAAGGGCATGTATCTTTTTCTCTTTCACATGCAGCCGTTTGGCCTTCATCTCAATGGACAACTCGTTTTTTAATATCCGCATGCCTGTTTTGTCAAGTACCAAGGCCCTAAACTCTCCGCGTCTGAGTGCACCCACTTCCATTAAACGCTCCATAATACGTTCCCAATACACCTTTGATTCTTCCTTGCCGATGCCGTATACAGAGAGTGATTCATGTCCATTGTCCAAGACCTTCTCCGATCTACTTCCCCGAAGCACATCAATCACGTAAGCGTGTCCGAAACGTTGTCCCGTACGATAGACGCAGGACAAAAATTTCTGTGCGGGTATGCTGATATCAAGCTTTTCACTAGGTTCGGCCGTACAGTTGTCACACCTGTGTTCGCATATATCCAACTCATCTTCAAAATAGTTCGCAATATATTGATGACGACAATTTTCGGCACTTGCATACCGGCTGATCTGCTCCAGTTTATTAAATGCATTCTGCTTATACGCAGACTCTTCAAGTTGTTCGATAAACTCACGCTGCATCATCATATCCGAACCATTGTATAGAAGTAGGACCTCTGCATCCAACCCATCACGTCCAGCACGCCCTATTTCCTGATAGTAATTTTCCAGTGTTTTGGGTAGACTCATATGTACGACAAAACGAATATTGCTTTTATCGATGCCCATTCCAAATGCAATGGTCGCTACAACGACCTGTATTTCATCATGTACAAAGCTTTTAAAGGTCTCTTCCTTCAACTCGTTTGACAAACCTGCGTGAAAAGCCTTTGCTTTGATGCCTTTTTGCTGAAGGTATTGTGCTAAAGACTCGGTCTGTTTACGTGAAAAAGCATATATGATCCCGCTCTCTTCATCAAAGTTCGATAAAAAGTCCAAGAGTTGAGTCTTCCCGTCTTTATGTCGTGGTTCAACACTGATATGCAGATTTTCTCTAAAGATCTTTCCTCTGATCTGCACCGGTGATTCTAGCCTTAATGCCATGGATATGTCAGCTTGTACCTTAGGCGTTGCTGTTGCTGTAAAAGCTGCGATCTTAACCCTGGGAAAATGCTCACGCAAAAGATGCAGTTTTCGATAGTCTTCTCTAAACTCATGACCCCATTCGCTCACACAGTGGGCTTCATCAATAACAAAAAAATTGATCGACACCTGTTTAAGAAGACGTAAGAAGTGTAAAGAGGCAAACCGTTCAGGGGCGACATAGAGAAGTTTTAATTCACCCTGTAAAAGCGAATACCGTATCAGGTCCAACTCTTCCATACTTTGCATGGATGAGATCATCTCCGCTTTGATCCCATTCTCCTTTAATGCCATAACCTGATCATGCATCAATGCCAATAAAGGAGAAACAACAACCGTGACCCCTGGCATCATGATAGAAGGCAGCTGATAGCATAAGGATTTCCCGCCTCCGGTAGGCAGAATCATCAAAAGGTCTTTTTGGTGAAGAATACTGTCTACGGCTTCTTCTTGAAAAGAACGAAAAGATTCATGTCCGAAAACAGTTTTGAGTGTCTCATACTTTTGTATCAATAGTCCTGTTTTCCGTTCATATTTTTTAGTATTATAGCATGCAACAATTCATATATATTGAAATGGAGCAGTCGTTTATCTTCTGTTGATGTATTCGAACTCTTGTGCGCCTGTACTTGCTTCGATCATAAAGCCACCGGTACTTGAGGTATATACGATAACATCGTCTGCGAAGTTTACATCACCGGATATTCCGGAATAGAAAGGGACAAAAGAGCTTTGCGTACTATCTTCAAGTCCGCCCGCTTTGAACGCTTCAAAAGCATCACGGGTCTTGAAAAAGATGATTTCACTATAGGCTTGTCCACCTACCTGTAAACCTACGGTATATTGTGTCACTGCGACATTTCCCGTCCACATTCCACCGCGATAATAGGCACGCCCTTCCCCATAGGCATAACCAAAAAGAAGTCCACCCTTACCTATACTTGGAAAAACAACATAGGCATATGCATTATAGACGAGATTTGTAATCTCCTCGTTGTCTTCCATGAAAGCACGTATCGTTTGGTTGTAACGTAAGTTCTCAGCCTTTTCTTCTTTAAAAATGTCATTGATTCTTGCCTCGAGGAGAGTAGAAGTGAAGACTAATGCGATCAACAGCAGTTTTTTTATCATTTTTTACCCTTTAACACTATATCTGGTCAATTATAGCAGACTTAGATATACTTCTACTAAAAGAAGCAGGAGTATCCATCATTCAATGGATTTCTCTACTGAAAAAAGGGAAGATATGGCACTTTTCAATATCCCTTGCGTACTTTTTGCAGGTGGGAAAAGCTCGCGAATGGGACAGGACAAAGCCCTCCTGCCTTTTGGAGACAAGAAGAGCCTGGCTGAGTATCAAACGGCTCGTTTACAAACTCTCTTCAAAGATGTCTATATATCCGCAAAGGATGATCATAAGTTCAAACCCTTAGATCTTCCTATTATCAAGGACGAACTTTATACGGAAATTTCAGCCCCTACTACAGGTTTTTTGAATATCTTTTCACAACTTCAGCAAGATGCTGTCTTTGTTTTAAGCGTTGACACACCCTTTGTCAACCAGACCATCATTCAAAGCGTCATGGATGCATTTGATGAAGAACATGATGCCTTCATCGTGCGTACACCTTCAGGTATCCATCCCCTATGCGGGGTTTATACGCGTAGACTTGAAGCGGCGATCGTACAAAGGATTGAACAGGGAAACCACAAACTCACTAACCTGCTTAAAGATGCAAAGGTCTTGTATGTGGATATCGCAGATGAAGAGGCGCTCTTAAACCTGAACACGCCTCAGGAATACGAAAAAGCCCTGAAACTTACACAGAGGATCTAATAAGGGCACACACCCTCGTAATTCAAGGCATAGGCCTTTTTAATCGTACGTTCATCCGGCATCTCAAAAAGATTCTGACGCATTCCCTGTGTGATCTCTCTTTGTCCAGTCGATACGGCTACAATATTGACAGTATCCCCTTTGTTCACCCTTGCCTCATCCTCTTCATCATTGATATAAAACTCCTGCGTATTACTCACAACGATAAAAGCTTTTCTTCCCAACCAATGAATGACTCTTCCTTCAATATGTATCCGGCTTCCTGCGCTTCTCAAAGCCGCATCACTCACCTCTTCGCCACAGGCCTGAGCTTTCAGACGTATCCCTTGCTGTCTTCGGGCTTTCATTTCAGCACGAATACGCCGGTCTTCTTTCATAGCCTCATGACGTTTCTGTCGATCCGCAAGAAGCAAAGCCTCCTTCGCTTTTGCCTTGGACTGCTGTTGACGAATGTTCTGTGAACGTAATTTTTTCTTAGCCCTGTATACACGGTTAAGATCATTTTGAACACCTCTCTTGCCAAACTCTTTTGCTTTTTGATAATAGTTTGAGGCCATATACAGGTTTTTTGCCGTACCCTTACCTTCTTCACTAAGCTTCCCAAGGATGTAAGCACTTTCAAGGTTGATATCGCCACGGCTGAGATAATGGTATGCCTTTTTATATTTCTTCTTCAAGAAATATAGTTTTCCAAGGGGGAAATTGGCGTCATCAAACCCTTGATCGGAGGCAAGCAAGAGATACTTTATAGCTTTATCTGCCTGTCCATTCTCCATCAGATAGCTGCCATATACATATTGTGCCTTGTCATAACCGCTTTCAGCCGATTTCTTAAGCCACACTTGTGTAGGATCATCATTCTTCTCAAGTTCATACACTTTGTACTGCGCAATAAAATTACCCGATTTCGCTGATTTAAGATACCACGCCTTCGCCTCATTCAGCTCATCGTTCTCTTCATATCCCTTGGCAATGTAATACAAGGCCCTATTCTCTCCGTTCTCAATTGCTTTTTCATAACATTCAATTGCCTTTGACGGGTAGAGAAAATCATAGGTCTTTCCGCACAGCATCGCAGCCTTGGTATGTTTCATGTCTGCAGCCAGTTTCAAAGCATTCAGCCCCTGGGTATACTTGCCCTTGTTCACCAGTTTATACCCTAAACGATACTGCTGGTCAGAGAACTTCTTTTCAAAATGAAGCATCTTTGCATGCTCTTTGAACCGGTCAATATGTTTTTGCATGTATCGGTAGTATGCGAGGTTCATCGGATGATAGGAGAAATTGATGATCTTAGTGAATGTTTCTAGGTCATCCGCTTCTATTGCATCCAAAGCTTTGTCTTTAAATACCAGGTTCAAATGTTTATGCTTGATCTTCAAACGGTTTTTTTCAAACTTGCAATCATCCTTTGCAACATAAAAAGCAGCATTGTTCTTATTTTTATTCATATGTTTCGTCGCACGGTCAGCACTGTTCAGGACTTCAATAAATTCACGACACTCCTGCTGCTCTTTTTCGAACAAAGGATCACCCTCTACCGTCTGCGTCTCATCATTCAAAAAACGGATACACGAACTCTCAACCTTCGCATAAGGCTTGAACTCACTTTCTAGGTTTGGTGTTGGCTGAGGCGCATCTTTACATGCAATAAAAATCAATGGAATCAATAGAAGGAAGGTCTTTTTCATCTGTCGTCTTTTTTATTTTGATAGTATCGGTTTAGACTTTAGATGATGGTTAAATTTGATGATAAAAAATTATTTGCAATACTTTGGGTTGTCTGCACATAGGATTTTTAAATTGTGTGCTGCATCCTTATCCCCCAACAGGCTTGCACTCGACCAATATTCAAACGTCTTTGTCTTATCCTGTATAACGCCGATTCCCTCATAATACATCAGACCAAGATCATACTGTGCACTGGCATATCCTGCTGAAGCCGCCTTGTTAAGATACCCCAAAGCCTTGCCAAGGTTCTCCTCTACACCGACAGCATGCAAATACATGCCCCCCAACTCATACTGAGCTTCTACCTTTCCCTGTTCAGCTGCTTTTTCAAGCCAGCGAACAGCATCTGCGGTACTTTTGTCAAAATCCCTACCATGAAGGTAGCATTGGGCGAGGTAATATTGTGCTTTCTCCTCACCCTTGCGTGCCGATTCCTGCAATAAAAGCTTACCATCCTCATAAAAACGTCTCATTTGTTCTTCATTGATATACAACAATGACAAGTCTGTCTGTGCTTCCAATGACCCCTGTTTCATCGCCTGTTTATAGTAGTAAGCAGCTTTAAACAGGTTCTGTTTTACCCCCAGGGCTTTTTCATACATCCTGGCCAATGCCATCTGTGCGTCACGCTCATTTTGTTCAGCTGCCTTGAGATACCAGCTATGGGCCTTATGATAATCTTGTTTGACACCGACACCCGAAGCATACATCTTGGCCAACAGCATCTGCGCCTTGGCATATCCCTTATCAGCAACCTTCTGATACCAGTCAAATGCTTTTTCAGAGTCCTTTTTGACCCCTAAGCCCTCTTCATACAACTTACCGATATGATAGT
This sequence comes from Sulfurimonadaceae bacterium, assembly GCA_041562555.1. Lineage (GTDB taxonomy): Bacteria > Campylobacterota > Campylobacteria > Campylobacterales > Sulfurimonadaceae. The sequence continues at coordinate 58,288 of JBFEXS010000001.1, read as the reverse complement.
TTGCAACAGAACAGCCTTGGCTCGCAGCACTTTTATATAAATCCATTGCTTTTGAATATTGCTGATTGCTTTGTGCTTGCCATCCTTCATAGAATGATTCAAAAGCCTCTTCTTCCTTTGCCATTACATGTACAGCAGGAAAAACAAGCAGAAGAAGTATGACAACCCGATATATTTTCAAAACGACCCCTTAACCCCATAATTCCATTTTTTGCTTTAACTGATAATTTGTTTCGGTAAAAACCTGCCACCAGACTTCATATCGAATATTATGATGATCATCGTTGGCTCCCATGATCATCTCATCAAACAACCTTGAAAAACTTCTCAAACAACTTTGTTTATCAATGATCGTCTCCTCATCATCAATGCCAAGACAGACAAAGCTCTTTTCAAAATCCAAACGCCGGTTTTGATATTCCACATCTGCTTCTTCTAAAACTGCTCTATAAAAATGACGGACAAATTCCCAATCATCAATACTGAAAAATGCCTTTAGGACTTTGTCGTCACTTTCAGCAACGGTCATATTTGCATCATTGTCATAGTTCCATCGGATTTCAACCATCTGTCTCTCTATATATCATTATGCTATTTACTCTTCAATCGTAATGTCCCAGACGACACTCAATCCATATTCAGGGTCTATCACAGCCCATTTATAATACTCTTTCTTTGCCCGTGCACTGTATAAACGCACCTTGACCTGTTCCTCTTGTAAAAGTGTTCGTATCTCGTTTTCACCAATTGATTTTTTGTTCCAACGTAGCAATTGATTAGAGAAAATACGATAAGAACAAGTCGCATCATCAGCCAATTCACACAGATCATGCTCAAAGGTCCAACGGGCATTGCAGCATGCATAGAGCTTGATTTGTTTGCCATCAACTTCGATCTTACGGACTTCTATCTCCCCATCTTCACAAACAGGACATTTCCCGAGTTTTTTGTAGTTCATGAATGGCATTATTGCACAAATCAATCACAGATTCAAGACAGGGGCCGGTAACACTCAGCTCCTATCGGACGATCCCTCCCAGCCATGTATCTATAGCGGGCTGAAGGTCTGAGATTCTCAATTCTTTTCCCATTGCTGTAACAGGCACGTCTGTAACGACCTGCAATGAACGGGCAAGTGTCTCACCCGAGAATGCATCTTTGGTGTTTACTTCTACAAGCAGATATACCTTCGAGCCGGAATATACACTTCGTGTGTTTACATCAAGGCTAAAAGGCATCACCTCTGCACTGTAGATATCAGATGCATCTAAAGAAACAGCAGAAAGAGCGATCTGCATCAGAAGTGCATTCTTTTGTGCGACATCCACCAGAGTGTAGTTTTTACTGTATTTGTCTATCATCTTTCTGTAACCGGCTGTCGCATAGGCAGAAATCTGTGTATAGAGTTCTCTGTCATAAGCAGACATATCCTGAGGCAAAGTGACCACTTGAATATCAGGTATAAGAAGTTTCGTAAATGAGGAAAGGTTCGCATCCCTTTGTTTGGCAAAGAAATGTACCTTATGTGAAGGCATGGGCTTTAATTGATCATAGCGCTCAAGAAACCCGGTTGAAGGAAGTCTCTTGTGTACTGTGCACCCACTTATGAGTATCAGCACACATACGTACAACAGCCCCTTGAGCATTCTTTAAAAGAGTCCTCGTGAGAAAGAGAATCCGACAGATGCTTTACTTACTTCACGGTTATAATCGATCAGACTTTCCCCATACCCGTGAAAGATTTTCACATACCAGAAAGTGTTTTTGGAATTTAAGATCGGATAGGTGTAATTGAGTTCAACTGCACCTTTGTTTTCCTTGTCAAAGCGCAAGTTATTGCGGAGCAGCAGACCCCACTGCGCTTTTCCATAGAGATATTCCATTCGGATATCCCCATACCCCAGATAGTTATAGATATCCGGATTATCATCCCCTTTTGCATTTGGTTCAAGTCCACCCGGGGATGTGCCATCGAAATAGCCATCGGGTTTATCATCTTCAGGGATCCTATACCATGCACGTGTTGAGACAAAAAGGTTTCCCCATTGCCACATTCCTGTCAGATACAGACGGTTCCATGATCGCGACTGGTATCCATCATGACCATTAGATTGATGCAAAAGACCTACTTTAAGCGCCTTAAGACCCATGTCGTTTTCAAAATTACGTTCTGCCGGGATATACATGAAAAGTTCCGGTTCATAATTGATCTCTCGAAAAGGTGCCGACTCCGAATATGCCTGCCACCACGCCCGTTGCGTATATCCTGCATACAGATATTCATGCAGGCCAAGCGTATTATATAAAAGCTGTGTTTTCAAACTGAACTGAAACTCAACTTCCATATTTTTCTCGTGTAATACATCTTCAGGGTTCGCCGGATCTCCTATAGGATAGCTGTTTGATATCCTTGGAGGCTTGTCTTTTCCATAGGATATCGGAAGAAAAAAGTTTTTATCATAAGCTTCAAGTCCAAAAAAGCCATTTTTTTCGGATGTTCTACGCAACAGTTCTTTCGTTTCAGGTGTATCCGTATCCATAGCGGAAAGTGCATATTCACTCCCCTCATTGACGTCTAATCTACTCTCAGCAAACAGTACGGAAGCTATGGCAAGTGAAAAAGCCCCGACAAGATGTTTATATGAACCCATGAAAAGTCCCCCGTTTTTTTTGGTTTTATTTTAGCATATACAAGATCATTTTCTATATAAAAAAGTCCAATATTTCCTGTGGTGTGTTAAAAACCGTATGGTGTTGCGACGTAGGTGAAAATCCCCATGTCGCAAATCCCCCTTCAATACCGGCGTTATGTGCGGCCTGCATGTCTTTTACATTATCTCCGACCATTAATGCCTGATGTCCCGTTTCGTAACCATAACGCTTCAAGATATACTCCAGCATCTCTTTGTCCGGCTTGGGATTTTTAACCCGGTCTGCACCCATCACGACATCAAAACACTCAAGCACGTCACAGGCTTCCAACATGCGTCGGGCAAATTTACTCGGTGCATTCGTTGCTACTGAAAGTCTCACCTGATTATCACGCAGGGCCATCAACGATTCATGGATACCTTCATACAAGGTGACGTTTTGAATACACTGTTCATTATAATGCTCTTCAAAAAGCAACTGATCCCTCTTCTCATAACTGGAGGTACCGTAAAAAAGTTCTGCAAGATTACGATGTTCTCTGTTGATAGCTTCAATGACGAATGCCTCGGACAACGGGCTGAGTCCATGGTTGTTCTCGCGTACGGCATTCACCGATATCGTGATGTCTTTCGCCGAGTCCAGCAGAGTACCGTCCATGTCAAAGATAACAATCTTCATCTTCAGGCCTTAAGAGAACTTCATCTTTTCATAAAGTTCACACAGTGCTTCGACGAACAACGGGTGATCATTCACACATGGTGCCACTTTATATTTGCTAAAACCCAGCTCTTCCGCTATCTCTTTATATTCGATCCCCAATTCAAAGTCTGTTTCCGAATTATCGATTGTAAAGGCGATTGGATAAATCAGGACATTCTCATTTCTTGTTTTATCCAGCATTGTCTCCAAGGATGGTTCCAGCCACTTTAAAGGCCCGACCTTTGACTGATAGGCCAAGGATACTTTCTTGAAATGTATATTCTTCTCGGCCATCTTTTGTTTTAAAAGTTCAACATGACGTTCAACATGGCGCTGATAAGGGTCGCCGGCATCAACAATTTTTTGCGGAAGCCCATGGGCTGAGAATATCAGATGGTAATCTTCACTTTTATCTCCCTGCAAGCCTTCGATCACACGTTCCAAAACAGCATCATTATATTTAGAGAGTTCGTAATAATGTTTCTTCTCCAGTAAGATGGCATCCAGACCCGAATTATTAAATGCCTGTTCAAAGTCCTCTAAAGATGATTTCGTCGTTGTAGTCGAATATTGGGGATATAGCGGAATGAGAAATATCTTTTCAATTCCGCGTTCTTTCAATCGCTCTATGACTTCCGGTGCAAAAGGAGGTGTATACCGCATCACATAATCGATATAGACATCCGGAAGTGCTTCCTGCAAAGCGACTACAAGTCTTTTCGTATGCCCTACAATCGGTGACTTTCCGCCAAGCTCACGGTAGATTTCCTGGGAAGACTCTGTACGGAAAAAGGTGATCATAGTGGCCACAAATTTTCGCAAGCCACCACTTTTCATCGTCAGGATATTGGGGTCATTGAACATATTGTTTAAAAACACTTCCACTTCCTCAAGATTGTTGGGACCACCCATATTAAGTAATATAATCGCTTCTTTACTCATCTTATTCATCTCTTTTTAAAATTTCTTGTATATGTTCAACCACGTCTCTATTAAACAGGATACTATCATGACTGACATTTCCATATTCATAAAAACCGGCCAGATTATTGACATGATTTTTCAGCATTTTAGCATGTTTAATATTAACTACCTTGTCATCACTTGCGGCATAGATATGAATGGGGACGTCTATATGGGGGACAAAATCCGTTGAAGGGAACTTCTGACGCAAGATCCAGTGTATGCCGCTAAAAGGATAACGCCGTTTCATCACCTCATACACGGAATCGTATGGTGCGATAAGCATGATTTCTTTCACCTGTCGCTGTGAACCCAAGAAAGAGGCCACACCCGATCCCAAAGAGTACCCCATCAGAATGATCTCTTCCGGTTTATATCCATAGCGGATGACCAGGTCATCATAGATATGTATAGCATCCATAAACAGTTTACTCTGTGAAGGCTTTCCTTCACTTTTGCCATAACCTCTGTAGTTATACGTTATAAAGGGCATGTCCGGATAATGAGCGGCGAACTTTTCCACCAGAGCCACACTGTCTTGCTGCACACCCCCAAAATAGAGAATAATCCTTCTTTCTGAAGCCTTGTCACTAAGGATATCCTCGATATTTGGATCATACAATATCCCTTCAAGCAGGGTATCATCTTCGGACAATAATGCCAAAGGAGTTAAGAACTCTTCTATTTTTTGAAACTTCTCATCATCTCTGTAATACGTGGGTGTAAAAAAAAGACGGGTCTGAAAGAGGAAGACCACAAACAATATCCCAGCGTATACCAGAAGTCCGATAGCAAGAAAACTCAGCCAACTCATTTCAGCTTCCCCTGTTGTTTGGCATACCGGTAATAAAAACGCTTGGGTTCCAAATATGCTTCCAGTGCTTTTTCCTTGCAAAAGTTATCTGCCAGCATAGAAGCAAGATAGGGAGCTAAAACAAACCCATATCCCCCCACTCCGTTTATCATATACATCCCCTCTTTAAAGACAAGCTTGGCATCCTTATTTCCCTTCAGAGCATCCGGCCCTGCCAACAGACTTGCTTCGATGTCAACCACAGGTCCAACGATAGGAAGATAATCATTTGATCCAGAACGCATGCCTCTAAACGAATCATACAGGCTTAATTCTGGCAATGCAAAACTTTTCTGTGCCATGGCGATCAGGTTTTCAGACTCCTTTTGCACGCTTGGCATCTGTGACTCATCCAAATAATGACTGGCACCTATGGCTATCTTGCCATTTTTCTTTGTTGCAGAGACAGAAACCTCATGATGCATCGTCGTTTTAAGCACCATAGGACTTTCTACCTCGCACCGTTGTCCATATATCTTTCTAAGACGAATCGTCGGGTCTGAAACGACACTCTCATATGCTCCTGTCGTCAAGACTATTTTTTTTGCCCGGAATTCATCAACGCACCAGTAGCCCTCTTTGTACTCAGGGCTTTTTACTTCTCTCTTTTCAAAAGAGACTCCCTGAAGCATTGCCTGGCAGACTTCCGCTGCTTCCAAAATCGCATTATGATTCAAATAGACGGATTCAAAAGCAGTGCAATATGGTCTTAACAGTGCCTTCAATTCAGAAGGAGGAGATGACTGGGAAAGTGTTGTGTTGGCCTTAAAGTACCTGAGCTTCTCATTATCATCTTCATATTTTGCAATATGCAATAAAGGTGCTTGTGTGCATAGATCAGGAAACTTTTGAGTATAAAAAGAGAGAGAAAAACGGTATGCCTCTTCGATAAGCTCTTTTAAAGGGCCGGCTTTGGATATCTTTGGGTTGATAAAAGCGCCCGCTGCTCCCGATCCTCCTGAAGCAATGGCATCCTTCTCTAGAACAAGGACCTTTTGCCCCTGCTGATGAAGGGCATGGGCTAAGGCAGAGCCATTGATACCAGCACCGACAATGATGACATCATAGCTTTGCATAAGATATGCAGGCTTTAAATCGATATCTCTTTGATATCGGCAATGGTCTTAAAGCTTTTGTATACAGAAGAGACAAGATTCTTTCGATTTGTTCTGACTGTTTCATCATCAGCATTAACCATAACTTTATCAAAGAAAACATCTAACTGAGGTTTGAGTGAAAAGAGTGCATCCAGATGTGACTCGATGTTCTCATATGACTGTGAACTCACGGCCGTATATGCCTGATAGAGGTCGCCCTCAGCCTCATTTTCAAACAATGCAGAGTTTACAACAAGGTCAGCATGCATATCCACGTCTTTGGTAATATTTGCAACGCGCTTGAATGTTGAAAAACTCTCAGAGAAGTTTTCTGAACTGACAATCTCGTGAAGAGCTTTGATTTTCGCATCAATGACACACAATGAGAGATCATCTGCTGCGATAACGGCTTTGATCACCGACGGGTTTACCTTATAGAACTGGTTGATACGTTCTAAAATGAACTCTTGCAAGCTTGTATAATCAAAGTCTGCATATTCTGAACCAAAGCTCTCCTTGATCTTTGAGATATCAAACTCAAAACCAAAGGCATTGACAATACGGATAATCCCGTTAACTGCACGTCTAAGCGCAAATGGGTCCCGTGAACCTGTTGGGATCTGATCAACGGAAAACAGCCCGATAAGAGTATCAAGCTTTGTTGCCAATGCGACGACGGCAGAGACCCCTGTTGTCGGAAGTTCCGAGTTCTCTCCCTTTGGAAGGTATTGTTCCTTGATCGCTAAAGCAACTTCTTCATCCTCACCCTGCGCTTGTGCATAATAGGTTCCCATGATCCCCTGAAGTTCCGTAAATTCAAAGACCATCTCACTCATCAGGTCTGCTTTAGAAAGTTCAATGGCACGTTCGACCTTCCCTGTATCGACACCAAAGGCTTCCGCCAATGACGTACCGATTTTCTTTTCTCTTTGGATCTTGTCAATCAAGGATCCAAGCCCATTCATAAACGTTACTTTCTCCAGTCCGTCATTGATCAATGTGCGCTTAAGGTCGTTATCGTAAAAGAAAAGCCCATCGGCCAAACGCGGACGAAGCACCTTCTCGTTTCCTTCGATGACTTTAGAATAATCCTCTGTAAGAGCATTGGAAACGACAACAAACTTATTTGTCAAGACACCCTCTTTGAACACAGGAAAATAGCGTTGATGCTCTTTCATAGATGCAATGATGACTTCAGGAGGCAGACGTAAAAACTCTTCATCAAAAGACCCCAGAAGTGCCACCGGGTTTTCGGTAATAGCGACGACTTCGTCTAAAAGTTCTTCATCCCTTTCAATCTGCAAGCCTGCTTCTGTTTCTATGTTTTTAAACCCTTCAAGGATAGACTCACGTCTGAGTGCCGGGAAAAGTGTGACTGAACCCTCTTGCAAAGATTTAAAATAGGCTTCGACACCCTCTACAGCTTTTCCCTCAAAGGAAGCGATTCTATGTACGAATGTCTGCTTTGATGAATGCACACCGAACAATTCAACCGGTACCAACTCATCTGCCATCATGACGTTCAACCATCGAATCGGACGGATAAAACTTTCGCTCAGGCTTCCCCAGCGCATAGACTTTCCAAAGTTAAGACTTTTCATAAACTCGGTGATCATCCCTTGAAGCAGGTTCTTACTCTCCTGTCCCTTGATCTCTTTTTTATAATATAGGACTTCTTTACCGCCCTTTTCGTTGCGTCCGAGTTCTTCTACGCTTACACCACATTTACGTGCGAAACCTTCACACGCCTTGGTAGGTTTTCCAGTCTCATCGAAAGCGATGGCGACAGGTGCACCAAAGAACTCCTCTATTGAATCATCCTGAGAACTTTGGAATTCTCTGTGCCATAAGACAAGACGGCGAGGTGTATAGTAAAATTCAAACTCACACAGCAAAGCATTCTCTTCTAATACTTTCGACCATTTCTTTTCAATATTTTCCAGCTCATTCAGGAGAGGAACTGCCGGAAGTTCTTCAACACCAATTTCAATCAATAATGGTTGTAACATTGACATAAACCTTATAATGTTTCTAATAATCCTGCGATTCTATCCAAGACTTGGTTAAAGCAAGGTAAGCTGACCTCTTTTAAGTGATGCTTCTTTAATAAAATCCATTGCGAAACACGGTGAAATAAGAGAATTTGTTAAATATCCGCTCTGCCTATTGAAAATAAAATTGTTCCCACCCTTTAATCTAGATGAAACTAGAATTAACTTCAAAAACTTATGTTAAATTAAATATTGAGATGGCTACAATACCGCATAATTTCAATTAGGAGCAGAAAATGCCAAAGATTAATAAGTATGTAGACATCGATACAGTTGAGCGTGAAGCTAAAAAAGATTTAATTGACCGTCACTCTCCATTCATCACTGTTGCAGGTGAAGCTAAAAAAGGTGAGATGCTTGCAGTTAACGTTAAAATGGGTCAAGAATATACTCACCCAGATGATTTCGATCACTTCATCGAAAGTATCACTCTTTTTGACGGTGAGACTAAACTTGCTGCTGCAGAGTTTGTTCCAGGTACACTTGGAAATGAAAAATCTCATGCTGAAGTAACATTCAACATCCGCCCAATGGGTAAAAAACTTAACCTGGTTGCTCATGGTTACTGTACGAAACACGGTATCTGGGAATCAACTCCGGTTGAAGTAGAAGTAGCTCAATAATCGCTGCTTGCGTCATAAGGTAACCACCTTATGGCCACCTCTCTTTTTCACCTCTTTTTTTAAACTGTCATCTTGTTACCAATATCCATTTTCAGACTGATTGTCTACACTTTTAGTTGCATTTAACGCTGCCTTGGATAGACTAAGATACTAAATTTAGGAATATCTTTGAAGTCGTATCAGAACCTTGTCTTACTCAAATCTCTTTACCGTTATAAATCTTTGGGATTCTCGTATATAGACCCGGTCAGTGCGAACAAAGAGCTGCAAGAACGAGACCTAAGGCTTCCTTCTGATCTGAATGCACTCCATGCCCAGATGTCGCAGTGCCACTTGTGTGACCTGAGTAAAGTACGCCAACGTGTACTTGTCGGAGGCGGAAACCCAAATGCTCAGATCATGTTCATTGACGGTTCCCCTTCCATGATAGAAGATGAGAATGGTGATAGTTTTTCCGGGCGTTCAGGTTCTTCATTAAAGAAGATGATCGAGAATGTCTTGGGACTGAATCTCCATGACATCTATCTGACTCATGCATTGAAATGCCGTCCCTCTCATCAACACAAGATCCTTGATTCGGAACTCTCGTCGTGCAAACCCTATTTGCTTAAGCAGATCGAACTGGTCGACCCAAAGATCATCGTTTGCCTCGGAGAGCTTGCGTATACTACTCTGATCAAAGATGCAGGCAGTTTTGAGCACGCCAGAGGTGAAAAGATACCCTATGACAAACGGATTATCGTTCCAATCTATCATCCTGCTCATCTGTTACGCAATCCTTCACTAAAAAAGTGTACAATGGATGACCTGATCAAGATCAAAGATCACCTTAATCAAACAATGTCTATATAACAAAAGGAAAACGGAATATGACAAAACATTTTATACTCTTGCTGTTTTTACTCAATGCACTGTATGCCCAGAGCTTTCTTGTATCATCAGTTCCTCTGCCAAAGACCTATGTACTTAACACAGATGATCGTGAATGTGACAATGAATGTCTTTATGAGTTTATCGAGCAGGAGCGTTTTTTCAGCTTTTTAGCCCATTCTAAAGACAAGATCGATGACCCTGTCTTAAACGATATGCTACTGATCAAGACGGCACTGTTCAATGTTGAACGTATTCGCCAATACACAGAACTTAAGATTGCCATGCTCTTGCCTTACCGTGTCATCGGACGATATGCATACTCCACGACCAATGCTGCGTTCGCCTACTATCTTACCAAGAACAGAGCCTTTGAACTAAAAACATACCATGCAGAGTCAGAAGATTCCGAAGAGCTCCAGCGTGTACTGCAACAGATAGAAGAGGATGACTTTCATTATGTCATCGCCCCATTAACACTTGAGGGAGCCCATAATGTCGTCTCCTTGGATTTACCGATGCATATCTATTTCCCAACCATCCATAAAGATGACATGAATATCTCATCTGAATACACCTATTATGGTGCGATAAACTATAAAAAGCAGCTTGAGAGCCTGATGCCCTATTCCGCAACACCGCTGACAGTCTTTTATGATAAGAACAGTCTTGGTAAAAAGTTGACTGAAATAACGAAAGATGCCTATTTGGATGCCTTTGATCAGAATATCACACTCAACCGCATCATCTATAAGGATGAAGAGGGGATAGAATTGACGCAAGAGGAACTTGATGAGCAGAACCTCACCTACTCAGCTGAACCAAAGTTCTATTCCTTTCCAATTGCCAAACGGACCTCTAATGTGGAATCTCAGCTTAAAGAGAACAATCGCATTCAAGAAGGCTCATTCCTGCTGAACACTCCGGTGGTTAAAAGTGCCATGGTAATGTCCCAACTCACCCTTTATGATGTGAACACGACCAATGTCCTATCAACTCAGATCAACTATAACCCGGAACTTCTTCTGCTTACCCAGCCACGAGACAGAGAGAAGATGCTTGTTGCCAACTCGATCAACTATCACAATAATGTCATGATAGAGTCTAACACCCTTTTACACAACAACATCGTTTATGACTGGATCAATTATGCGACGACAATTGGAGCCGATTACTTTTATCATCTGATCACATCTGCACACAGAGAATATCCTCAGGAGATGATCGCCAATCAGATAGAGTATCCGATCTCCATCGTCAAACCGACCTTCTCACGTTTTATCACTATAGAGACAGTCCAGGATGACGCTGAGCAGACACTCTTTGCAGAAGATGGAGACACTGAAGAGATATAAGCTCTTCAGTATGACAGTTTCTCTTTATATCCTCTTTTCCTTCTTTGCCCATATTTATAATTTTTTGTAATATCAATGTGACAACAAACTGCTACCATATACTAAAGATTTTCAAATAAAGGAAACTTCATGCGAAAACCTACAGGTATCTCATTCTCATTACAAAAAGTCTTCTATGGACAAGACGTCCATGGGAACCGGACACGTTATATCGAGCCTATTGCCTATTTCACCGACCTGCATACAGCACTCAAAGAAAAGAGCAAACACTCCATGAGTTTCGTCTTTCCCTTTCAATGCAGGTTTTACCCGGAACGCAGAAAAGAGCAATCCATCATCAGGGTGAACTACCACTGATATTACGAGAACATACTCTGGATTTTCTCCTGGGTGTCCTCAGTCATACGTCCAAGTTTTCCTTCTTTGACAAAGCCTAATTTGATCTGCATGTCAAACAGGAGTTTATCCTCTTTGAACACCTTCTGATCCAAGGTCAAGACGCTTCGGCTTAAGGAGAGTATCTCTGTCTTGACCTCTAAAAGGTCGCCCAATTGCGCCGGTGCTTTAAAGTCTGCCTGCAGACTTACTGCCACAAATTCTCCTCCCTCAAAATGAGGTGTCACACCGCTTTGAAAAAACTTTTCACTGCGGTCACGTTCACAAAACTTCAAATAGTTAGCATGATAGACGATCCCGCCCATGTCCGTATCTTCATAATAAACGCGTATATTCATGCTATTTTTCCTTATTGCACATCATTTAAATAAGAGAACAGTAACCAAATATTTTAAAACCTAAAATAAAATATTCATACTATTACACGGTATCATCAACAAAGCCCTCACACACACTCATAAAACTGGGAAACCTTTGGTATGCATGGGCGACATGACGGATAGGTACCAGGTACTTAGGCGGGAGCTTACGTTCGCCTCCGTATCCGAGCAGCACCCCGGGAGGTTCATAAACGATATCACATGACTCAAGTGCGACAAGTGCCTCATCTCGCGAAATGATCATATGAAAAAGATACAACAACCTGTCGATGGGAATATATTCCATACCCATAGGAGTATTGTTTTCAGGCATATGCTTCAGGATGATCTTCTTAAGCGTTTCGACCAAAGCCTCAGAGACATCAACCCTTCGGACATCATCCTTTTTGACATAACGAAAATACTCTTCAAAGGGATGCTGAGGCAATTTTTCGATGGCTGTTTTTATACGCGCATCTTCCAGGTCCAGCCATTCAATCGCTTTTATCAGCTTTTTTGCATTGTTTTCCAAAGAGACAATACGTGTAAAATAACTCTCACTTTTTAGTTTCAATCCCGCTATCTCCGCCTGTGATCCGACGAAATATCCGTAAAACCTGTCCGTATTTGGATATTTTTTGGCTCTGCCCAGTTTTGGGTTATGCAGATGCAGCTGAAGGGAGTTCTCATTTTTTTGACAATCAATCAGTCTGTAGGGTATATTGATGTTCAGATCACTAAAGAACTCTTCTTCCCAGTCTCCATCTTTCTTCTCGAAAAGGTAGATTTCTTCATCATCTGAGCATATTCTGTGAAGATCATCAAAGTCCCGTCTGATCTGATCGAGCACCTGGGCTCTTTTAGCTTTTAGAAGCTTTATCTCTTCCAGACAATTGCGATGCAGTACCACTTTCTCCAGATTGTCTCTACTTGCAAGTGCCAATCTGCCCCGAAAAGGCTCTCTCTCATCTTGCCGGTAGTATTTGTCGAGGATTATCTTTCCACTCACGGCAAATTTGGATATGTAATTGAACTCTTTATCCGAGTTGATACCGGCCCAGACAGCTTCAACGACCTGGCCTACCCCATGTTCAGTCGCCAGCTCCTCCGCAACCAGTAACACAGGTTTGACACCGGTATATACCGTTGGATGCATAAAGTCCTCTATTGCCTTATTCACCTCAAATTGATCCATGTGAACACACCCTTTGATTTTTTTCAAATCCTACTGGTTTTTAATTGAATCATTCGATCTCTTGATAAGTTAGTCATAAAACTTAAAACGCAGCAAGGTTCTAATGACAGATCAGTTTTTTCCCTGTGCAGCCGTCTCATCTAGTACGCGCTTGATCTCCACTTTCAATTCGACCGCTATGTTTTCTGCTTTATTATGCATCCATTCCAAATACGAACGGTCTTCATGAACAATATCAGCCGGAGCCTTTCCTTTATATTTTCCAAAGCCTATGATCAAAGACGCTTGATCTTTCATCAGTTCATAATAATATTCAAAGCTGTAACGCAGATCCTGATCAAGGTCAAAGGTCTCAAGCATATACGACAAACTGCGTCTTTCGCTGACGGCCACTTCTTCTATACGTTTACCCTTATGTTTACCAAAAGGCATGATCTCCATCAGAATAGGCTTTGAACACATGTCGATCATCGTCTCTTCACTATGACTTTTCAGCAGATGATCATAAAAATTTTTTAATACAATGACATCACCCAGTGCATCATGGGCAGCGATCTGCACACCCAATTCCTGCATTTGCGCTGCCTCTTTTTGATACAGTCCCAATGCATATCGATTATATTGCAGACCATGAGGATCTTCATGGTAAAAATAACGGTGTATTCTAAAGGTGTCAATAAGCTTCATCTGTGAGATAAAGCCCTCTTTTTCCAGCATACCCAGATCGAACTCGGCACTTTGAATAACGATGATATTTTCCGGTGTGTTTAATTCCTGTAGACGGGAAAAGGCCTTAAGCTGTGTACATTCGGGCTTTCCTTCAAGCATCTCTGGGGTGATGTGATGAATGGCCATTGCATCAAACTTTATGGCTAAAGGGGCTTGACAAAACTCGTTATGGACTTCTTCAATGTTTCCATCAGCATCCGTCACAAGGTAGCTTAACTGAATGATACGGTCTTCTTCAAGAACTCCTGTTGTTTCCGTATCTAAAATAATGATTTTTTTATCTGACATGATTATCCTGCTGCTATTAATTGGTGCAAGGATAACGAAAAAAGGCTTGTGAAGAGATTGGCGCTACCTGTTTTCCTCTTCACGATGGAACTCACCTGGAAAGTGCGGACCTTCGTTCGTGCTTGGAACAACAATCTCAATATCATGTGAGCCGGGAACTTCTTCATCATCTCTGATCTCCAGCACTTGGACTTCGGGTTGCAGATCCTGTTCGGCAGCAGCTTGAGCCTCTTGCTTGAGCGCTTTGATCTCTTCAGCCAGGGTCCGGCTTTTTAAACGAAGATGATTCACTTCTTCCGTCATCGCATCGGCTTTGATATGTTCTTGGTTGAGTTCTTGTTCGACAAGCTCTTTCTCAGTGGATACACGCTGAATAGTCTCGCTAAGATGTTGAACCTTCTCATCCAGTTTTGCTTTGTCTTCTACCAGGGTACTGTTATCTGCAATCAGAGCATCTCTCTCTTCAAGCAGGTTCTTATGTAAGTTCTGCAGACCTTGATGTTCAAACTCAAGCTGTTCAATATGCTTACTTGCTTCATCCAATCGTGCTTTCACGCCGACAAGCTCATCCTGAGCGGCATGCATCTTCGCAGAAGCCTGCATCTTCTCCTGGGTGATCTCGCCATGGCGCTGCATCAGACGTTCATTCTCACTTTTCAAGAAAGAGATGTCCCCTCCTTCACCGCTATTTGCTTTATTCAACTCACCTTTAAGCCTGTCAATCTCAGCTAACAGGGCACTATCATCAACACTGCCCTCTGTGCCCTGAGCCAGACTTTGCTGACGCTGATGCATCGCACTGTTGACCAAAGTCAAGGCAGAGACCTCTTCTTTTAGGGCGCTGTTTTCTGAACGCAGTTTCTCCACTTCTTCACGCAACCTGCTCGCTTCAGTCGAAAGGGCTTCTTGCTGTACGTTAACGTGCAACGACTCACTGCTTACTTTTTCATTTTGTTCACTCAACTGAGAATTCAATGTTTTAAAGCGGCTGTTTTCTTCTTCAAGGTCTGAACGTGATTGATTAAGTGCACTTAACTCTTGCGATTTTTCTTTTAACTGTTCACTGACGACGAGGTTGAGTTCTCGTAAAGTCAGTTTCTCTTTTTCAAAACTCTCAAGGGCCAGGGCATGGGCTTTGGTCTCCTCTTCGATCTTCTGACGAAGTGCTTCTTTTTCCTCATGCAGAGTTCTCAGGTTGTCATCAAGGTTATGATTCTTACTCTCTAAGGCAGCGATCTGAGTTTCGTATTTTTCAAGTTGTGCAACAGCAGGCTGTAAACATTCCGGTAAGTCTGACATGATATTCCCTTACGATCAAGAAGGTGTAAAAACACTCCTAATATAAGTAAAGCATATAATAAAAAAGTAAATAGTTGTTTTAATTTATACAATTTAGAAGTTAAAAAAGCAGTTTGTCACTAAATGTATTAATTTAGTGACATCGAAGATAAAGAATAATCGCTATGCAGAAGGATTGATTACTTCAGCGACTTCCAGACCAAAGCCCGAAAGCCCAACGAAGTCAGTCTTTTGAGCGCTTGTTAACAGGCGCATGTGTTTCACACCAAGACTTTTAAGTATCTGGGCGCCGACCCCATACTCTTTCATCGCAGTTGCATGGTGAGTCGGATGATCGATAAAGAGCAAAACCCCGCTATTTTGTTTTAAATAATCGATCGAATCGATCAACTGCTCGTATTTACTTGCATTGGAAAGCAGCTCAAGATCAGAGATTATATTATGTACTTTAACATTCGCTGTCTCTCCTGCATTGTGAAAGACTATCGCTGTATGCTCATTCTCTTCATGATCGATAAAGATATGTTTTTTAACTTTGACTCCAAAGAACTCACCATCTGAGGCATGCGTGTCACGGATGAGACTCTCATTTGCAAGTCGATATTCAACAATATCCGAAATATAGACTATCTTTTGATCATGCTCCTTGGCAAATATCTCAAGATCATCGCGACGGGCCATTGTCCCATCTTCTTTCATGATTTCACAGATCACCGAAGATTCCGCAAGTCCTGCAAGACGGCAAAGGTCCACCGAACCCTCTGTATGCCCTGTACGTATAAGTGTCCCACCCTCTTTGGCAATAAGCGGGAAGATATGTCCGGGCTTTACAAGCTCACTTGGTTTGCTAAGTGGGTTTGCCAAGATCTTGATTGTCATATCCCTTTCTGCAGCAGAGATACCGGTCACAGCTTCGGTCGCATCTACGGAAACGGTAAATGCCGTCTCATGCATCGATGTGTTGGAACTTACCATGGGATTAAGTTCCAGGCGTGTTGCAATATCATTTGAGATAGCAACACAGATCAGACCTTTAGCATGCGTAGCCATGAAATTTACATGTTCGGGAGTTGAAAATGTAGAGGCATAGACCAAATCACCCTCATTTTCTCTATCCTCATCATCCATCATGATGACCATCTTGCCTTTTTTGATCTCTTCGATCGCTTCTTTTACACGCTGTATTGCATTCATATAAATTCTTTATTGTAATCTTTAGATGTGATTATAACGAATTCCCTTCCCTATCAGAGTAACTATCACAATTTTTCTATGATCTCATGTCTTAAAACTCTCAGCCGTGAAAGATGATCACGCTAATATATCATAACGATCCAACATACACCATAATTTAATAGTATATATAATAGTAACACTTATAATAAAGAGTTATATCTTTTTATTAAGAAATATTATTAAAATAAAACTTATGAGCTAAAATAATATAACTTTTATTTATGGAGATCTCAATGACGCATATCAAGTCTACGGGTAACAGTGTTAAGCTTATCGCAGCAACTTTTTGGTTTTCTGTTCTCATCGCAATGTTTTTCTTTATGCCTGTGTATACCATTCCTTTGGCAATCGCAGCGTTGTTTCACTTTGCATACCTTGCTTTAGACCCTATCCCGCTACCTGTAGTACTAAGTTTTTTGCTTATGATCAGCATCTCTTTATATGTTGTATATATGAATACGGCAGCTTAGTCACAGTGTACAAGAAGAAAGAAACCCGGTTTCTTTCTTAGCTACTGGACAATAAACTTCGTAAAGTAAACTTCCTCAACGTCACCGTCGGCAAGAATCGTGTTCATTCTGTTTTTGATATTTTCTTTTAATTCCAGTTTGCCTTTTTCTGTTGAGACCTGTGAAAAACGCTTAAGACTCATCTCTTCGATCACCGCATCCCGCAAGACGATATTTTTCTCTTTTAGCTCATCAGCCAGGTCTGTTGTACTCATCTTTAGGCGTATTTCTACCCGAACGAACTTTCCTGCCCTGTCATTTGTAGCCATGTTCGTCGTAAAGTCGCCCAATAAAAACACTTCCGGAGCATTATATTCAACACGACCCGTACGTACATATCCAAGACCGACCTTTTGTTTCTGCTTCAAGGTATTACCTTTGAAGTTAAAAGCAGAGTTTGTGATACCATAAACAATAAGTGCAATAAGCATAATGATGATAATGCCAATAATGGCCAAACTTCGAATTTTCTTTTTATCCATGCCCCATTATATCCAAGATTTAATCTTGAGTATATATTAGGCTGATATAATATTTTTTCAAGGAGAAAAAATGACACATCATGAAGAATTAACTACCAATAAAACTAAATTTGCGATCTCGGCAGTTGCACTGCTTTTCTGTCTAGTATGGGCCCTTGTGGGGGAGTCTGATCTAAAGATCATTGCCGTAACTGCCGCTTTTAGCTGTTTTTTAAAACATGGGATAGAGACTGAAGAGAGTGCAAGAGCATTGGGTGGCGCACACTAATATTCATACTTTGAGTTTATTGAGCAGGAGATATCTTCTGCTCGCTGCATTCAGAACTTATAAATAAAATGTTTATGAGTTTCGCTCCATACAAAACGCTCGGAAATTTTTCCAAAAGCATGTACAATTGCATTTTCTTTATCTACTTCAGGATCCTCGACTTCTGTCGGTTCCTCGTATCTTCCAAAATACTTTTTATACTGATTAAGTGCAGAAGCTTTGATGCGCCCTATTGTACCTGGCACAGGAACGTGTTGTGCACGATCGCCAAATCGTGTTAAGCGTGTAATAGCAACAATCTTTTTAGATTTAACAGGGCAATGAAAATGACATTGAACGACATCGGATGCTATCTCTACGTATTGAACCAAAGGATGAATTTGATCATATGTAACCGTTTCTTTCATTTTTCCCACCAATAATTAATTTTATTTAACATATTATAGCATAAAAACATAATATTACAATATCGCATCATCAGGAAGTTATAAGTCAGTCTAATAATAAGATAAGATTGGGATGGTTTATGATTAGGTGGAGATGTGGGAGGGTTTTGGGTTAGTGATTAACCTCTCTACCCAAAACGTTCTGAACGGAGTCTATCTTAGATTTTAGACGGTTACTTTTACCTTTACGAATATCAAACTTCAGTGAAGAATAGACACGTTCACAATCACTAAGACACTCATATGCTTTCTCGATCACATCCAAAGCATCACGCATGGAATCACATTCGACTACAGTTCCCATTGGAGTTAGCTGATAGGCAACACCACTCTTGTCAATCATATCTATGACCTTGCTGACATACCCGGAGACACCTGCTCCTTCCCTGCCATCAGGACTCGTTGGAAACATACTAAATTCTAATAATACGGACATACTCATATACAAGCCTTCATGTTTTCTAATACATTATCATCTTCTACAGATGATATGTTCTGTTCTCTTGCTTTATCCAAAGTGTAAAAAGCACGTGAAACAATATCATAATTATAGTGATTATGCTTTACACTTGTCACACCAATATAGATTCTATTGTTTTCTCCGTGGGTTACATGATCGCGAATGAAGTTTTCTCCCATTTTAACGGCATCCTGGATTTCAGTCGAAGCAAGAGCGACGCAGGCACATGTGTCACTGATCGGGATTAATATATCTGTCTTACGAATATATTTCTTGATATTTTCAAGATGGGAACGGTTCTCGGTATTGATAGCAGCTAGGCAAAAAGGAACCTTGTACCGGTCATAACGATAGGATTCACTGGAAATCGCTTCCAGAACCCGATCCTTACCCTTCAACAGACTCTTTTTTGTCGGCGTGAAAATCGTATGCATAATAAATCTCTGATATTTTTTTCAGTGATAATAACATTTTATAGTAAATATTGTGGCATTAAATTTAACAATTTTTGATAGATTGTCTCAAAATCTGTAGAATATACACGTGTTTGGGCAATTGAGGTGATAAAATTGGTGTCTCGTTCCCATCGAGGTACTAGATGCAGATGAATATGCTCTGCTATTCCTGCGCCGCCTGCTTTCCCCAGATTCATCCCAATATTCACTCCTTGGGCATTAAACCCCTCTTTTAAGAGCTTTACACCTTTTTGTGCCAAAGAAGCAATATGTAACCATACTTCAGGATCAAGAGATTCCAGGGCATCCGTATGTACATGAGGAATGATCATGAAATGCCCCGGTGTATAAGGATATTTATTCATGACGACAAAACAATACTCATCCCGATAGAGGACATGAAGGTCTTTGTCATCATCTGCATGATCTGAGATGTGACAGAAAACACATCCTTCGATCTTCTCTTGTATATACTCCGTACGCCAAGGCGCATATAGGATATCTTCCATAAGACTTTCCCCTGATATGTTATTTATCTATATGGTAACTTATAAAAACGCAAAAACCAAATCAGGGAAGATCATAACCAGCCCCAATGCCACTAACTGTAAAAATATAAAAGGGACAATCCCTTTATAAATCTGCGCCGTTGTGACCAGCTCCTTTGCAGCGCCCTTTAAAAAAAAGAGTGACAGACCGAAGGGAGGAGTGATAAACGAGGCTTGAAGGTTCATCGCAACAAGAATAGCGAACCAGATCGGATCAATCCCCAATTCACCCAGAATAGGCACCATGATCGGGATCACAATAAACGAGATTTCAATGAAATCGATAAAAAAGCCAAGGATAAAGATTATCAGCATTGCAAAGGCGATAAAGACCCAAGGATCGGCAATATCCTCCGAAAAAAACTCTAAGATGATATCCGAGCCTCCCAATTCGTTAAAGACCAAGGAAAAAGCGGTGGCTCCAATCAATATCATAAAGATCATCCCCGAGAGCTTGACTGTCGTCAGACTCGCATATTGCACCATCTCCAGCGAAAAACTTCGCTTATAGATTGCAAGTATCATCGCACCAAAGACACCGAATGCTGCAGACTCCGTGGGTGATGCTATTCCTGCAAAGATAGAGCCCAGAACGATAAAGATCAATATAAGTGGGGGCAAGATCGCATGCAAACTCTTTGCTATCCCTACTCCGTCTGCTTTTATAGCCGGTGCTACATCCTTTTTTATCAAAGCATACATTACTATGTATCCAATATATAAACCGACCAGAAGAAATCCGGGGAGTACAGCCCCTTTAAAAAGGTCCCCAACACTTACACTCATCACATCACCCAGAATGATCAGTACAATGGATGGAGGAATGATCTGCCCCAATGTACCTGAAGCAGCTATGGTACCTGATGAAAGCGATCTGGAATATCCATGCTGCAACATCAATGGCAGTGCGATAACGGACATCATAACAACCGAAGCAGACACAATACCTGTCGACGCTGCCAATATAGCCCCGACCAGGACTACAGAGATTGCAAGCCCTCCACGTACAGAGCCAAACAGCCGGCTCATTGAGATCAACAGGTCTTCCGCCATACGGCTTTTCTCCAAAACAAGCCCCATAAAGATAAACAAGGGAACAGCCATCAAGGTAAAGTTGCTCATGATCCCGTAGATTCTAAAAGGAAGAAAATGAAACACATCCAAACCAAGCTCGGGAGACAGTAAGGCAAAAAAGAGTGCGACGGACCCAAAAACGAAAGCGACTTCAAAACCGAGCATCAATAATATCAGGGCAAGTGCGAACATTATAAAGGCAATCACTGATTAAGACCTCTGATGTGTTTTACAATCTCACTTACCGATTGTACTGCAACAAGGAAAAAGCTTAGAAGCATAACCCCTTTGACAACAAAACGATAAGGCAGTCCACCTGGATCACATGAACCCTCGCTCTGGATATAACTCTGAAGTACAAAGTCATATCCCATGTACAGGATCAACATGGAAAAAGGCAGGATCAGAAAAAGATTCGAGATAATGGAGACTATTGATTTTGTTCTGGGCTTAAAATGGGCATAAAAGATATCAACACGAACATGGGCACCTTCTTTCAAGGCAAAAGAGATACCTAATAAAATCACCAGATCAAAAAGATGCCATTCTAGCTCTTGAAGCGCTATGGAGCCTGAATGAAAAAGATACCGGGATAAGGCATCATAGACGATCAGAAAGCTAAGAAGTACTAATACCGATGCGCTAAGACGGGCAATCAGATCATTAAGTCTATCTAGTGATCTCATATAAAACTTGGTGCATCATTTGCAAAGAGGATAATATCTCCGCTTGCAGTCTGTTTCGCCAGCAGATCCGTCAGTTTTGACTTGTCACTTAGCATGATCTTATTCTTGACATGCAGGTGCTTATCGAAAAGAGCCGCATTCAAAGCACCGGTGACGATGACCGTATCAAAGACCTTATTGATCTCTTCAATCAGTTCAAGGTTTAATTCATCCGTGCTTTCCACAAGTCCCGGGGTCACAATCACCTTGGGGCCCTGATGTTCAGCACAGAGGTTTATCGCTTCTTTCATCCCATCAATGTTTCCATTAAACCCGTCATCAAGGATGATTTTCCCACCGGCATCGATACGTTGAAGTCTATGCTCCACCCCTTCAAGTTCAGAAACAGCTTTTTGTATCTCCTCAATGCCCATACCAAGATACAGAGCCACCTTTACGGCAGCAGCGATATTGATTGCCTGAAATGCTCCCAGGACACGTGTCTCAAAAGGGTAACGCTTCCCTTCAATCTCAAGTGTGAATCTAAGCCCCTCAAGACTTGAGTGAAGACCGCTGATCTCCGAGCCAAAAAACTCGACTTTTTCATGTGGTTCATTTGTCGCACTTTCATGGACAAAGGCTTTCTCCAGACGTTTGCTCTGCATCAGTTCCAATTTTGTCCTGACGATATTCTCAATAGATTTAAAATATTCGATATGCGCCGGACCAATCTTGCCGACAATAGCAATATGATGATTTAATAGTTGGGCTATCTGGTAGATATCACCTTTTTGTCTTGCACCCGCTTCTGCAACATAGACCTGTGTATCTGAAGGGAGATCCGTATTAATGTCCTTGATCAGACCACCCAAAGTATTGACCGAACGTGGTGTCATATAGGTCTTGTATTTCTTTTGCAGAATCTGGAAGACAAAGTTTTTCATACTCGTCTTCCCATAACTTCCCGTAATCGCCACAATTTTAAGCTCATTCATCTGCGTGAGCTTTTGCTTTGCCTCTTTCATGTACGCCAGGAATAAAAATTTCTCTATAAATATTGAACCTATCGTAGCCACAAGCAGTGGCATAAACACACCATACACTTCACAATCATCTTTAATCGTGCATAAGAAGTTTTGAAAGAGCGTTAAAAAGACCAAAAGTATCAGAAAACGCCTGACCCGCCATGTTAATACCAGCGGTTTATCCAGTTTTTTATGCCATACGAAAAGTGCCGGAAGCGCTGCAAAATAGAAATAGATACTGAAGAACTCTTCCCACTTGAATGCATACATGGCATAATAGATCATAAACGGCAGAATAAAGTAAAAAAGGTGCCACCACGGCTTATGATGCTTGGTGACAACGCGATCGATCTGGTAGTTATACCATTGCAGGTTTGTGATGAGATACCAGCCAAGACTCAATACAAACAGTACATTGGTCACAAAAAGAAGCAACTCTATATATGCCATTATTTTAGATACTCCTTTTCAATTTCGGCAGCAATGGACTTTGCTCTGTTTAAAAAGAAATAATGATCTCCCTGATATACCGTAAAACGGTTTCTTTTAATGAGATCGGCAATTGTCTGGCCGGCGATCACCGGTGTTGCAGTGTCTTTTTCTCCCCAGCAGATCAAAGCCTTATTATGAAACTCAGAGAACTCTTTGGAGAAATTCTCATCGACAACTTTTTTGAATGTTTCATACATTACGCGGTTTAGCGTCTTTGCATCGTTTGCACGAAAAAGTCTACTCACACTCCTTATCCCCAGAGCATTTGCCAGCTTTGTCAATTTGATCTTAAGTTTCACATTGAATGACTTCGGCAGTTTAATCCCTGCGGAAGAGAGTAAGACCAAAAGATCAGGATTGAGCAGTGTAGCCACTTTCCCACCAAAGGAGTGTCCCATGATCATCTCTTTTTTCGCTCCGATCAGCTCTAAGAAAAGTTCGATAATACGTGCATATTCAGCTGTGTCAAGCACCTTGTGATTGATACTTCCGCCAAAACCGGGCAAATCGATATAAATATGACGAAAACTCTTCATGTGCTCGCCAAAGGCCTGTTTCATTATCTCTTTATTGGAACCCCATCCATGCAATACTATCAGATCATGCTTGGCAGAGGGGTTGACGATCTCATAGGAGATACTAAAACTTGCCTGGTCGTGTTGAAAACTCTTGATAGCCATCTATGCCTTGCCTTTTGCCGAACGGATTGAATGGAGATAGTTATAACTCACCCGTATCTCTTTCATCTGTGGAAGAGTCAGGTCTTTGATAACTTGTGTAAAGTCTTCAAAGAGATAATTCGCCATTGACCCCGGAATCGGGTTAATTTCATTCAAGAGAACCTTGTCATCAAGGACAAAAAAATCACATCGGATTAGGGCTCCCTCAAAGATTGGCACATATATCTTTTCAAAAGCCTCATACAGACGTGCTTTCAGTTCCTCGGATATATCCGCTTCATGTACCTGTTCCGATCGGGAAAAATCCAAATATTTTTTGTCAAAGTCTAAAAACTCATCCTTTTGCGGTTCTTCGACGATGGATAGCTTTAAACCGTCTCGAGTCATGCATCCCGCGACATTGTACTCTTTAACACCTTCTATGAAAGGCTCAATAAGCAATCTCTCATCAAACTCATAAGCCACATCCAAAGCATAATCAAGCTCTTCAGGTTGTTTAACAATACTCACACCAATGGAGCTACCCAAACGTGTAGGCTTGATGATCAGTGGGAATGCTATCTTGGATGTTCGCTCTCCATGCAGGACTTCATATGAAACAGTATCAACCTTGCACGCGCCTGCATAAGCCTTTGTCATAAACTTGTCAAAGCTCATGACACTCGCATCTTTGCGCGGACCGATGTAGTCGATATGAAAGAATTCAAAGAGCGAGGCGATCGTCGCATCTTCTCCGTCTGCACCGTGTATGAGATTTAGGACACGATCAAAACGCATGCTCTTGCTGCCAAACAGGTTTTTTTGATAAAACCCGCCCTGCTCTAATTGCAGTACCGGCATCTTTGTATACGCTCCACTGCTAAAAGTTTTAGCATCCATACTCTTTGCATCGATATAATAAAAAGTATGATCTTGATCTAAAAAAATAAACTCCAGATCCAAGGTCGAAAGTTTTTCTTTGAGGGTGATGGCTGAGACAATGCTGATCTCATGTTCATAAGAGGCACCGCCAAAAAGTATTGCTAAGTTCAATATAAAATTCCTGATGTAATAATAGAAGCTTATTTTAGCGAATAAAGTTTAAAACAAGCCCTAAGAGTCGATTCCTCTGATCCTAGAAAAACCCAGTTGATCAACTTAACTTTTTAAGGGCTTCTTTGACGATCTCACCTGTATCACTGGAGTGAATACCACTTAGAACCTTAATAATCTGTTCCTTTTTAAAGCCCAGACTTTCCAGTGCCATTGCAGCTTCTGCTTGAGACGGTGTTGTGGAAGTTTCATTGGTGTCAACGACAAAGTTGCTTAGTTCAACCAAGATGCGCGACGCACCTTTGGGGCCAATACCCGGAACGCGCTTAAGTGAGCCAACATCATTAGCCTGGACGATAGCAGCAAAGGAGCTTGGGGTATACGTAGAACAGATCGCAAGGGCTACCTTTGGGCCTACTCCGTTGATCTTGATCAGTTGTGTAAACATCTGCTTTTCGCTCTCCGTTGAAAAACCATACAGACTATGGGCATCTTCACGAATAATCTGTACCGTATACAACTTTATACGTTCCATATCCAAAGCATGGAAAGTGTTAATGGAGATATAGACCTCGTAAATAAGTCCGTTGACATTGATATGCACCAGCGTCGGTTCTTTTTTTTCAATAATTCCTTCAATTCCTACGATCATTCCATTTCCATTCTCAATAAATATGTATATATGCCAATGTCCTTATATCTCATGACTTCCTTTGATCTCGTAAGACTCTGTCTCCTCATCATAATGAAACATGAAACACTTTTCATCACTCTGCCCTTTAGGAACATAGTAAAGCTCAAGTTCTGGCTCAAGCAGTTTAAAGCGTATCTCATTATGTCCCTTATAGGTATCATGATTGATAATCTTCGCATCCAGTATATTCTCTTGCAAGGCATCGGTTTTGGCATTAAGCAGTTCAAGTTTACTTTCGCTCTGTTGCAGTTCCGTAGTCAAAGAGACAATCTGTTTTTGCAACTCCTGGAACTCTTTAAACTTGACGACAAATGAGCCCGGCATTTTTGCTCCGCTTTTTTTGTAATGAGCCAAACGTTTTTTCAGATCAACGATCGCACTCTCATTGGTTTGGAGAACCTTCTGCTTCTTCTCAAGCTCATCTTTTAATTTACGGACCTTTCTTTTTTGCTCAATGATCTCATCTTCATTATCGTGCAGGCTCTCTTTATCTGATTCATACAATACGGGAGAGATCGTAAAACTGTTCTCTTCTCCATTGAAGTTATTGATCTCGATCTTTGAACTGGCTATGACACTGACATGTGAAGAGATCGTATCAATCAACACTTCCTTACCGATAATTTTCCCACCAGTAGCTTGAAACACCTCTACCGTTTCACCTTCAACGACACCCTGTTCCAAACGGGAAATTGAGATCTTCTTACCCTTCACCTTGCCCTTATGAATATTGATCTTGATATCATCAGCTTCAATATAAGAACTTTGGTGGGTCTGTCCTTCGATACTGACTTTGTTCGCTTTGATCCGTGCATTGTTTCCCACATTGCCATCAACATTGATCTCATTGACCTCAATTTCCATCCCCGCACCAATGGCATCTTTGAAAGCATCGGCCTCTTTTACATTCAGTGATACATCCGTATCAACACCGGCTCCGATAGAACCGGTCGTTCTGAAACTTACTTCGGAGACTTCCACCTCAACCTTGATATCATAGGTATTGTTCTCAAAAGTCACATAACCGCTTTCTTTGGCACGGTATTCGATGTTATCTTCGTTCTCAACAACTTCGATCTTTTCACTCACATTGAAGTTAGGTACATTTGCGATCACAGGATCCGTCGGTTCAATAAACTCCCCCCTGCAATTTCGTCCGGCTTCACCCTTTTTCGGCTTGATATATTCAACAAGCAGGTCACCGGCTTTTATACCTTTGACAAAACCTCGGTTTGCATGGTCTACCTTCGCTTTCTCATCTTTGACATCTTCTTTTTCATAATGCACTATCAGCTTGTCATCAACAGTTGTCACCGGATCCAGAGCAGACCCAACCTCAAGTACAATTTTTTCGGTGACTTCAAGCGTCGAAGCGACTTGAACTTTAGCCACGAACTTGGCTATCTCTTCATCAAATTTTGCATCCCAAAATCCAATCAGCATATGTGCACGTAGTTTACGCTTGTTGATAAATTGGCGCAGGTCAGTAGCCATCCCCTCATAATACTCGACCACCGAACCTGGCTTAACCGAAGCAAAGAGACGGGACATACTAGGGTTGGCACCAATACTTAGGTTGAGTTTTCCAAAAGGGTCATTATCGTCCGCTTTAACAATCTCCACTTCGTAACTCTGGCGGATCTCTACCGTAGGATCCGCTAATAGCGCTTCATCATTTAATGTGTCGAAATCATCATAGGAGATCTCTTCCTCTGTATCCTCTCTCTTGATGAACGTTTGCACCTCCAGTAGATTGAAATCAAGATCCGAGGCTTTGAGTTTATGATTGGTTGCCGTTGATACCAACTCTTTGGCAATATTGTCTGTACGTACGACAAAGGGTTTAAACTCATCTATCTTAGCTTCGTTTTGTCCCATATTATCGACACCCTTTGTTCTTTTATTTTAATTATACTATTATACGCAAAACTTTAGCAATTAGTATACCAACAATCAGGGACTTATGTTTAAATCAATATTCACTAACAGTATCGGTACACTTTTTTCACGTGTTTTGGGCTTTATACGCGATCTCTTGACTGCTTCTTTCCTAGGTGCCAACATCTACAGTGATATCTTTTTCATTGCCTTTAAACTCCCAAATCTGTTTAGACGAATTTTTGCCGAAGGTGCTTTTTCACAAAGCTTTATTCCCAGTTTTACTGCAGCTAAGAACAAGTCCATTTTCGCCGTACACATCTTTGTCCTTTTTTTCTTTATTATCCTATTGCTTACCATCGGTGTACAACTTTTCCCCTATTATGCCGCCAAACTCATTGCCTTGGGATTCGATGAGAACACTCTTGAAATGGCAGCTCCTTTTGTAGCTATCAACTTTTATTACCTCCTCCTTATATTTGCCGTCAGCTTTTTATCCGCGTTGTTGCAATACAAGGAACATTTTGCCACTACGGCTTTTTCTACCGGGTTACTTAATCTGGCCATGATCTCTGCTCTTTTGTTGGCACAAGACAAAGCTTCAGATGAGATTGTCTATTATCTGAGCTTTGGTGTACTCGTGGGAGGATGTTTGCAGTTTGTCTCCCATCTTCTTATGGCAAGACAAAAAGGCATCCTAAAGTTCTTAGTGGGTGGCTTCAAATATTTCAATGCTGAAAAAAGCGATCTCAGCACAAGTAAAAAACGGTTTCAAAGAAGCTTTTTCCCTGCGATATGGGGAAATTCAACAGCACAATTCTCGGCTTTTCTGGACACCTGGCCGGCAAGTTTTTTAGTTACTGGTTCTATCTCTTACCTCTATTATGCCAACCGCATTTTTCAACTTCCCCTTGCTCTTTTCGCTATTGCTACTTCCGTTGCGCTTTTCCCCAGGATTTCACGCTACCTACGGCATGACAAGCATGATGAAGCACAAAAGGCGTTTTATCAGGCATTTTGGTTTCTAACAGCTCTTTTAAGCCTCTCGCTTATAGGTGGGTATGTGTTATCCGAAGAGATTATCTGGCTTCTGTTCGAGCGAGGTGCCTTCACATCAGATGACACCCATAACACCGCGCTTGTATTGCAGATGTATATGCTCGGACTCTTACCCTACGGTCTAAGCAAACTCTTTTCCTTGAAGTTATACGCCGAACATCGACAGGGTGAAGCAGCCAAGATCGCGACCTATGCCCTGATTGCCAATGTAGTACTTTCCTTGGTATTAATCCGGCCAATGGGGGCCATGGGTCTTGCTTTGGCATCATCTGCAAGTGGACTTATTCTGTTTATATATACCATCAAAGCCTATGGTACAAAACGCTTTTTCGTTATACTTTCAGACAAAAAAATGCTTTGGCTCCTTCTTGGGCTCCTGCTTTTTACCCTTATTCTATTTATATTTAAAGAGATCATTCATGACTATATTTGACACCGTCAGTAAAACTAAAAAAAACTTTGAACCTATCATACCCGGAAAAGCCACCCTATATGTATGTGGCCCGACCGTCTATGATGATGCTCACCTTGGGCATGCCAAGAGTGCTCTGGTTTTTGACCTTCTGGTACGCGTCTTAAAAGCCAATGGTCTGGATGTCACCTTTGCCCGCAACATCACCGATATAGATGATAAAATCGTCAATAAGATCTTGCAGACGGGTCAGACCCTCGAAGAGTTGACAAAGTTCTATATCGATGCCTATCACAGGGACATGGATGCCCTGGGCATTCTGCGACCGGATATAGAACCTAAGGCCACAGAATCCATGGACGCTATGGTCTCCCTCATCTCCAAACTTATTGAAAAAGGGCATGCTTACCAAACAGAAGACGGGGATGTCTACTTTGATACGCAAAAGGACTCGAAATATTTGAGTATCTCAAACCGTATACAAGACCAGGATGATACTCAAAGTCGTATCGAAGAGAATACCCATAAAAAAAGTCCTGCCGATTTTGCACTTTGGAAACATTTTGACGAAGGTATTCGTTACGAAACAGCTTTTTCAGCCGGACGTCCGGGATGGCATACCGAATGTGCAGCGATGATCGATCAGTACCTCGCCGTTGAAGGTGACTATGCCATAGACATCCATGGAGGAGGTGCCGACCTGCTCTTCCCCCATCATGAGAACGAGGCAGCTCAGCACCGGTGTGCCAAGGATCAGGAACTGGCGAAATATTGGATGCACAACGGTTTTGTAAATATAGACGGAGAGAAGATGTCAAAGAGTCTTGGCAACAGTTTCTTCCTAAAAGATGCCCTTCAAGCCTATCATGGAGAAGTCCTGCGTTTTTACCTCTCCTCGACACACTATAGGGGGGACTTTAACTTCAATGAGATGGATCTGATCTCTTCAAAAAAGCGCCTTGACAAACTTTATCGACTCAAGAAACGTCTCTTCGGGATGAAAGTGACACAAGAGAAAACGAACTTTCAATCAGAACTTCTTGAAGCACTCAGCGATGATCTCAACATCTCTAAAGCTCTTGCCCTTGTTGATGATATGATATCCCATGCCAACGAAACTCTTGATGCCAACCCTAAAGACAAGGTCATCAAACGTGAAACCTTGGCAAATTTAGCCTATATCGAAGAGATCCTTGGCTTTGGTCTTCAAAGCCCTTTTGAATATTTTCAGTTTGGTATCGACTCCGCACTGAAAGAGAAGATTGAAACACTGATTGAACAACGAAGTGCCGCTAAAAAAGAGAAAGACTTTGCCACCTCTGATGCGATAAGGGATGAACTTCTAAGCCTTGACATCTCTATCATGGACACGGCTCAGGGAACATTTTGGGAGAAAAACTGATCCTTCCTCCCTTATACTCTTTCATGCACGATATATGCCAACAATGTAAAACTCAAGACATATATGACTATCTGGGCCATACTAAGCTGGGACAGAAATCCTAAAACCGTTCCGGCTCCATCATATTTTACTGAAAGATGTGGTGCTTCAAACCCCGTCATATTTCCAGCTTGTTTATTAAATGTATACTCCATATGTGTTGCGCTTTTTCCGCTAACCGTGCTTCTTATCCCTCACTGAGATAAATTCAAACTTATCTAAACATATTTAAGTATAATCACGTATTAATAAAAGCCCATGAAAGAGAGCAATGATTCCATATTCGGCCATAAAACCCTATCTTTTTAAACTTCAGCCTGAAACTGCACACCATCTTGTCGAGTTCTTTTTACGTGGAGCCAACCTCCTTCCATCCGCCTATAACCCGTGGATTGAGAACCACTTCATCCAGCATGAGAGCCTCAATCAGGAACTTTTTGGACGTACCTTTTTAAACCCGGTCGGCCTGGGTGCAGGTTTTGATAAGAATGCAACGGTCATACGTGGTATCCAAGCCCTCGGATTCGGCTTCACCGAGATAGGTACCGTCACACCAAAACCGCAGGCAGGAAATCCTAAACCAAGAATGTTCCGTCATATTGAGGAAGAGAGTGTGCAAAACGCCATGGGGTTCAACAATGACGGGATGTACAAGGTACAAAAACGTCTTAAAGAACGCTTCCCGTTTTCAACGCCTATCGGAGTGAATATTGGTAAGAACAAGTCTACAGATGAGAAAGATGCCATTTCAGACTATACGACCCTTCTAAACACGTTTAAAGACCTTGGAGACTATTTCGTCATCAACATCTCCTCTCCCAACACCCCGGGTTTACGTGACTTGCAAAATGAAGCCTTTATCACGGAACTGTTTACAGAGACGAAAAAACTGACAGACAAACCGATCCTCTTGAAGATCGCTCCGGACATGGAGCCTGAACAAGCAGTAGAACTATCCAAGATGGCTGTTAAAGCCGGTGCAGCCGGTATCATTGCCACCAATACGACCATTGATTATTCCCTCGTCTCTCAACCAAAAGATATCGGTGGAATATCCGGAGCCGTCTTGAAAGAGAAAAGCTTTAAGATATTTGAAGCTGTAGCAAAAGAGTTGTACGGAAAGACTATTTTGATCTCCGTCGGAGGGATCGATTCTGCAGAAGAGGCCTACAAACGCATCAAAGCAGGTGCATCCCTTGTACAGGTATATTCGGCACTTGTCTTTCACGGACCGACCCTGATCCGTGACATTAACCTCGGTCTTATTGACCTTCTTCAAGCCGATGGATACAGTAATATCACTCAAGCTATTGGAGCCGATAGAAAAAATGCTTAGATTTTTAAGTACCCTAATTTTTAGTGCAGGAGTTGTGATGGCAACATCTTTACCGGATTATAAGACACAGACTTTGGATAATGGTCTGCAAATCGTTGTTATCCCTATGGAAAACAATACCAGTGTTATCTCAACAGATATCTTTTATAAAGTGGGTTCACGCAATGAGGTCATGGGAAAAAGTGGAATTGCCCATATGCTAGAACACATGAACTTCAAGTCCACGGACAACCTCAAGGCCGGTGAATTTGATGAAGTCGTCAAAGGCATGGGTGGACTGAGCAATGCATCTACCGGTTTTGACTATACCCACTATTTCATCAAAAGCTCATCTCAAAACCTGGGCAAATCCCTAGACCTTTTTGGTGAGCTGATGGAGAGTCTCAAACTTCAAGACGACGAATTCCAGCCTGAACGAAATGTAGTAGCCGAAGAGCGCCGTTGGAGAACAGACAATTCACCCCTGGGATATCTGTATTTCAGACTTTTTAACAACGCCTATCTCTACCATCCATACCACTGGACACCTATCGGTTTTATGGCGGATATTCAGAATTGGACCCTTGAGGATATAAAATCCTTCCATGAGACTTACTATCAACCTAAAAATGCCATTATCATCGTCACGGGAGACGTCGAACCTGACGATGTATTCACACAGGCTAAAAAACGTTTCGGTTCGATTAAAAACACCAAAGAGATCCCAAAAGTTCATCAAGTCGAACCAAAACAGGATGGTGCGAAACGCCTTGTTGTCTATAAGGAGAGTGAGGTAGAGATGTTGGCGATCACGTATCATATCCCCAACTTCCAGCATAAGGACCAGCCTGCCCTTTCAGCGATCTCTGAGATGCTCAGTTCAGGAAAAAGTTCACGTCTGTATCAGAACCTTGTGAATGAGAAGCGTCTTGCCAATCAGATCTATGCCTATAATATGGAAAACATCGATCCAGGTCTGTTTATCTTTATGGCTGTGTGTAATCCGGGTGTAAAGGCTGAAGACGTTGAAAAAGAGATCCTAGTCGAGATCGAGGACCTCAAGACAAAACAGATTGACAAAGCGGAACTTGATAAGGTGAAGGTCAACACGAAAGCAGACTTCATCTATTCTCTTGAATCTTCTTCATCTGTTGCTGACCTTTTCGGTAGCTACCTTGCCCGTGGAGACCTGGAACCTTTATTGGCATATGAAGATCATATCAATGCACTCAGCCCTGAGGAGATTCAGACTGCCGCGCTTAAATATTTTGATCAGACACAATCAACCACTGTGATTTTAAGGAAAGAAAATGACTAAAGTAACCGGAGCCACGACTGCTCTAATCACCCCATTTAAAAATGGAACGCTAGATGAGCAATCCTACGCTGCACTTATCCGACGCCAGATCAAAAATGGCATGGACGCGGTCTGTCCTGTAGGTACGACAGGAGAAAGTGCTACACTCACGCATGATGAGCATAAACGCTGTATTGAAATCGCCGTCGAAGTCTGTAAAGGCTCCTCTACCAAAGTACTGGCAGGATCGGGCTCAAATGCCACAGCCGAAGCGATCTCTCTTGCAGTGCATGCGCAAAAGTGCGGTGTCGATGCTATCTTCTCCGTTAGTCCTTACTACAACAAACCTTCCCAGGAAGGACTCTATCAGCACTATAAGGCTATTGCCGATGCCGTGCCGGATCTAGGTGTAATGCTGTACAATGTACCTGGACGTACCATGGTAGATATCTCAGCAGACACGACAATCCGTCTTTTTGATGATTGTCAAAACATCTATGGCATCAAAGAGGCGACAGGCTCATTAGAACGCACCGTTGAGCTTCTTTCTCGCCGTCCTGACTTAGCTGTACTTTCGGGAGATGATGCTATCGATTATCCTATCTTGGCAAATGGAGGTATGGGATCGACCTCAGTCACATCAAACCTACTGCCTGATCTGAAGTCACAGATGGTCCATTTTGCTCTTGAGGGTGACTTCAAAGCATCCAAAGCACTGAATGACAAACTGTATCCTATCAATAGCGTCATGTTCTGTGAAGCCAACCCGATGCCGGTGAAAGCAGCGATGTATATGGCAGGTCTGATTGAAACACTTGAATATCGTTTACCTCTTCTTGCTCCAAGCAGTGATAATATGAAGAAGATAGAAGATGTTATGAAAAACTACGAAATAAAAGGATTATAATGCAAGGAAAAACTCTATTTGTAAGTGGTGGAACACGTGGAATTGGTAAGGCAATCGTTTATGCCTTCGCACAAAAAGGGTGTAATGTGGCTTTTACCTATGCTTCTTCCGCAGATACCGCGAATGAAATCATTGCAGATGTTGAATCAAAGTTCGGTGTTAAAGCAAGAGCATATCAACTTGACATCCTCGCACCTGAGACCTATAAGGATGTATTCAAAGCCTTTGACGAGGACTTCTCTTCATTAGACTTCTTTATCTCAAATGCTATTATTTCAGGACGTGCCGTAGTCGGTGGATTTGCTCCATTTATGCGTCTTAAGCCAAAAGGGCTTACCAATATCTATACAGCAACCGTATCCGCTTTTGTCGTGGGGGCACAAGAAGCTGCAAAGCGTATGGAAGCAGGCGGTAACGGCGGTTCTATCATCTCAATGAGTTCTACAGGAAATCTTGTCTACACTCCAAACTACTCGGGACACGGTACGAACAAGGCTGCTGTTGAGACTATGGTTAAATATGCGGCTGCTGAACTTGGGGATAAAAACATCCGTGTAAATGCAGTCTCAGGCGGACCAATTGACACAGATGCCCTTAAGGCCTTCCCAAATTATGAAGAAGTTAAAGCTGAAGTCGTCAAACGTTCTCCACTCTCTCGTATGGGTGAAGCAGAAGACCTTACAGGTGCATGTCTGTTCTTGTGTGGTGATGAGTCTAGCTGGATGACAGGCCAGACTATCGTTGTCGACGGTGGAACAACATTTCAATAAACCCTAGACGAAGCACCCTGTCGTGCTTTGTCATTACCCTTTGTAAAATCGTCTCAGACCATTTTATAAATCGTAATTTATCTATAAAGTTTAACCATGTCACAAACTAAAAACCAGATCTTTAACACGCCAAACATCTTAGCCTTTATTCGTATTCTCATGGCACCATTGATGTTCTGGGTAATTCTTAGCCCTGAATATTTCACCGATCAGGGTGTTCATATCACGTGGGTATATTACCTTGCAGCACTGCTATTTGTTCTCGCCAGTACAACAGACTTCTTTGACGGATACATCGCACGTATGCTGGACCAGACCACCCTTTTAGGAAAGATCATTGATCCTCTGGCAGACAAGATGCTCACTATCGGGGCTTTCTTGGCATTGATGATGACCGGTGATGCCAATCCATGGGCTATCTATATCATCATCGTCCGCGAACTCTTTATCACAGGCTTGCGAACTGTTGCCGTTGCCGAGGGGATCGACGTGAGCGCCTCCTTTGCCGGAAAAGTGAAGACCGTTGCACAGATGATCGCCATTGGCTTTTTAATCATGCACTGGTCTTTAGAATCCTATCTCGGTTTTGCCCTTGATGACGCCCTGCTCTGGTGGGCAGTGTTCTTGACGGTATATTCAGGAGCCGAATACCTCTTGGGCTTTGCCAAAGCACTGAAAGGAAAATAATGGGCTGGTTTATCTCTCTTGTGGTGCTTTCAGCGCTCATCTTTTTTCATGAGTTAGGACATTTCCTCGCAGCCAAACTGATGGGAGTCTATGTCAAGGTCTTTAGTATCGGCTTTGGTAAAAAAATTGCTTCTTTCAATTATAAGGGAACCGAATGGCGCATTGCCATGATACCCCTTGGCGGATATGTACAGATGAAAGGTCAAGAAGATCTTGACCCCACCGCACGCAGTCAAGATGATGACTCTTATAATGTCAAAAAACCATGGCAACGCATTATCATACTCCTTGCAGGCCCATTTGCCAATTTTCTACTCGCATTCTTCCTCTTTTTGGCTATTGCTATCGGCGGGCCAAAGGTCTTATTGCCAGTCGTGGGTGAAGTCATCCAGGACTCTCCTGCACAAATGGCAGGTTTACAAGCCAAAGACAAGGTCATCAATATAAATGGTCAAGCAATTACAACATGGAATGAGATGGCAAAGCTTATCTCCCAATCTGAAGGTGATATCAACATTGAAGTCGAACGGGGTGCCTATGTCCAAACCTTCACTATCACACCACACATGCGTGAAGCAAAGAACGATTTTAATGAGACCGTCCAGAAACGTATGATAGGTATATCTGCCTCCGGTGATGCAAAAGAACTGGCAGTCGAGAATGCCTTCGCATATGCCTGGGATAAGACCATATGGGCATCAGGGATCATCTTTGGCGGTCTTGAACGTCTCATCTCCGGAGCCGTCCCGGCAAAAGAACTCGGTGGCGTTATCAGTATTGTCAAAGTTACCGCAGATGCAAGCTCTCAGGGCTGGATGGCGGTCCTTTTTTTTGCAGCACTGATTTCAGTTAACCTGGGTGTACTCAACCTGCTTCCTATACCTGCCTTGGATGGGGGACATATCATGTTCAATCTGTACGAGATGCTCTTTCGCCGTCCACCGACAGAAGAGATGTTAATAAAGTTGACGATAGGTGGATGGGTCATCTTGATCGGAGTCATGTTCCTAGGCTTATATAATGATGTTAATAGATTGGTAGGATAGATAATGAATGAAATAGAATACAAAATACACATGGATAAGGTCATCCAACGTATTGAAGACGCACGGATCTCTGTAAGTGAACACCATATTGTCAAAATCGTTGCAGTAAGTAAATACTCGACACCTGAAGCAATAGAGCGTCTCTATCAGATTGGACAACGTGCATTTGGTGAGAACAAGGTTCAAGACCTCGTCTCAAAATCACAGATTCTTGATGAGCTTCCATTGGAATGGCATTTTATCGGCAACTTGCAAAAAAACAAAATCAATCATCTGATTGATGCCAACCCTTTCCTCTTTCAATCCCTGGATTCACTTGAACTTGCCCAGGCACTTCAACAACGTCTTGAGGTCAAACAAAGTACTATGGAGTGTCTCTTACAGATCAATTCTGCCCGTGAAGAGACAAAAAGTGGTGTTTCTCCCGAAGAGGCCAAAGATGTTTATGCACAGATCCAAGAGAGCTGTCCAAATATAGACCTGCGTGGTGTCATGAGTATTGGAGCCCATTCTCAGGACCCGAAACTAGTCCAGGAAAGTTTTGAGACAACCCATAAGATCTATGAAACTATTGATACTGCAGAGATCTGCTCGATGGGAATGAGCGGAGATTTTGAGCTTGCGATAAAATGTGGCTCAAATATGTTAAGACTGGGTTCTATCCTCTTCCCCCAAGAGGATTAGACCTTAAAGCCTCTGCTCTCCTTCAACAAAGACAGCAAGTACTTTCCCTTGGAGTGTTTCACCCTTATACAGACTCTTTGGATTGGATACCTGAGTCTGTGCTCCTGAATCAAACAGGACCAAATCCGCATCTTGCCCTACTTCTAAAGACCCTGCCTGTTTACGGATCATACGCGCAGGTGTCAACGACACCATCCTACTGAGTTCACTCAAAGAGATCAGACCTGTATTGACCAGTTTTGTATAATAGAGCGGAAGGATCTCTTCTATTGCCTCCGTACCATAAGCCGCATCATAAAATGCGACCTCCTTATTCACCTTGGACTGAGGTGTGTGCAAGGAGGTCAATACATCGATCTCACCATTTTTCAAAGACTCTTTGAGACTCTCTTTACCTTTTTCATCAGATAGCGGCGGAAAGATCTTCGCATAGGTGTTAAAACCGTCACAGGCATTATGATCAAGAGAAAGATGATGGATAGAAATCTCGGAAAAAACTTTCAGGCCTTCTTTTTTAGCTGCCGTGATCATTTCAATGGATCGACGTGTGAACAGTCCTTTAAAAAGCACTTGTACATCAAAATACCGCGCTATCTCTATCATCTTGCTTACATGAATAATCTCACCCAGTACAGAAATTCCAGGTAAGCCCAAACGGGTAGAAACACTCCCTTCAAAAATCACACCGTTTCCATTCAGCGCTTTATCCTTGGCTGAACAAAAAACGGTCCCATCATACATCTTCATATATTCAAAGACGCGACGGATGAGATTACTGTCTACAGAACTGTCCAACGAAGGAGCCACTGCACCCTGTTTCAAAAGGATCGCGATATTACTTAAACTCGCGTCTTCCTTTGTAGCACAGATGGATGATTGTATCTTGGCTCCTTCAGGCTTACGTTCCAACACAAACTCAAGTACGATCTCATTATTAATCGCCGGTTCACTGTTCGGGTCCAATACGACACTTGTCACACCACCCTTGACAGCCGATTGGGACAACTCTTTCAAACGTTTGGCATTGAGTTGCCTATCTTTTAATGATACACCCAAATCAACAAGTCCAGGAAGAAGATAAGCCCCTTCAGCGTCCAGGACATCGGAACCGGAAAGGTTTTCTGCAATTTTCGATATCTTACCATCGATGATCTCTATATCAGCACGTTTGTGCATATTTGCATCACATAAAACTGCATTCTTGATGATCATGTATCTTCCTCGTCATATAGTGATATAATTCTAACAAAAAAGTCTTTAAGATGACAAAGGAAAAGCGAGTATACATGTCCCTGTTTCAACCCATATTTCTGATGTTTATATTTTCATCTCATCTGTTTGCAGAAGTAAGTGACTATAAACAAGGTGAAATACTCTATGCCCAGAAGGGGTGTAATGGATGCCATGGTATCCATGGAGAGGGAATGCATGAATATCCACTTTTGATGAACAAACCAAAATACCTCCTAGTCGAAAAGCTGAAATTTTATCGGGGAAAGATAGGTTTTATGAATCAAACAGCCCAGATCATGATACCCTTCGCCGAAAAACTTAGCGATGAAGAGATAAGTCTGTTAACCACCTACCTCTCGGCATACAAAGAAGACGCCAATGAGGAACAATATGATATGGAGTATGAGAGCTGGGGAGATGGCGGAAGTTAAGGCTTCGTATTTTCTTTGATTGTTTCTAAAATCCCTTCTACTTTTTGAGTGAAATCTTTCACATTACTGGCACCATTGATACGATGTCCTATTTTTTCTCCCTTGGCCGTCATGAAATAAAAGGTGGGTGTCCCTATATAATGCAGCTCAGAAGGGATTTCATCATTGTTAACGTCCAAATAGAGTGGGATAAAACTATTCATAACCAGTGCTTTTAATTTTGTATCTTCAAAGACGATATTCTCCATATACCAGCAGGCGTCACACCCCTCTTTTGAGATCATAATCATGATAGCTTTGCTTTCTTTTTGTGCAATGCTTTTTACCTCTACATATGAGTGAGACCAATTGGGCTCAGCCACAAGTGAAGAGACACTTAGACCAAGAGCCAATACAAGAGAAACCAGTTTCATATCTTATAGCTTACCTAACAGTTCGTCTGCAGGAATAAAGCCTATCGTACGTTTGGATTTGATCTCTTTGCCATTCTCATCGTAAAAGATAAGTGCAGGAGGTCCAAAAAGACCGAACTTTTTACTCAAAGCTTTTTCATCCTCTGTATTTTCAGTCACATCAGCCTGGATAAGGAAATAATCCTTCCACGCCTCCTTGACCCTGGCATCCGAAAAAGTCATATGTTCCAGTTCCTTGCATGAGGTACACCAATCCGCATAAAAATCAAGCATGATCTTTTTCCCCTTGGCTTTGGCTATCTGCGCTTCAAGTTCTGCTATGGAGTGCACCTTAGTGAAACTGTTTTCTTGCTTTGCTGCTGCAGTTGACTGTACTACAGAGGTCGAAGGCATAAGTTTTTCCAGAGGGTTAAGAAGGTTCGCTGCCCCTGTGATTGCACCGATCAATAAAAAGACTGCCATTAAAAAAGAGAGAAGACCGAGACTCTTGGTCGCTGCATAACATGGGTTGCAATAGGTCTCTCCTTTCGGTTCGAAAGCACCTATACTCACTGAGACAAACATCACAAGAGCCGACCATAAGAACATCGTCACACTTGCATCAAGTATGCGGCTTAACATCCAGATCGCAACCGCCAGCATCAATACACCAAAGATCGTCTTGACAGCATCCATCCATGGACCAGGCTTTGGCATAAACCTACCGGCACCGGTACCAACGATCAAGAGAGGAACCCCCATACCCATGGAGAGTGCATACAAGGCGATCCCGCCTAAAAATGCATCTCCTGTCTGAGAGATGAAACCCAGAGCTGCTGCCAGTGGTGCGGCAACACAAGGCCCGACAATCAGGGCTGACAACAATCCCATGATGGCGATGGAGGTATACCCTTTTCCACTTCCTTCCGACTTACGGTTCAAATAGGACTGAAGGGATTGCGGCATCTGGATCTCAAAAAGACCAAACATCGATAATGCCAGTAAAACGAATACTCCCGCAAAGACAGCAATCACCCATGGGGTCTGAAATGCTGCTTGAACTCCGGCTCCAGAAAGGCCTGCAACGATTCCTGCAATCGTATATGTGATCGCCATAGCCTGAACATAAACCATAGAAAGCAGAAAAGCTTTTTTTGTGGTCACTTCCGAACCGTGAGAGACAATAACACTTGACAAGATAGGCACCATAGGAAAGACACAGGGAGTCAGGGATAACAAGAGACCAAAGAGAAAGAAACCGCCGATGATATACAAAACATTACCGCCGGAAAGAAGTGCCGTAATCGGGTCATCGTCTTCTAAGACCGTTTCATCTTGGCTTACAGAACTTTTCTGCGTAATATCCTGTGAACTTTTCCCACCTGCGGATGACAAATCTGAAAGATCGATTTCCAGATTGAAGACTTCCGTACTCGGCTCGTAGCACAGTCCCTTTTCAGAACAGCCCTGATAGTTGACACTCAGCGTGATCGCACGTAATCCGGTAGCATCTGTTGACTTCACTAAAGGAATATTGATGACCTGTCCATTAAAATAGACCGATTCTCCATCATGTTCATGCCCGGCTGGAAGTACGTAATCACCCAGTGCTACATCATCACTCTTCGCAAGCTCCACGGAAACCTGTTCTTGATACACATAAATATCATCCGCTAAGGCAAACTCAACCTTCACACTATTTTTTTCCACTTTTGCACTCAAGATAAATGCATCTTCCAAACTCAAAAAACTATTCTGTGCTGATAAAGAAGAGTGTGTGGCAACCAGTAAACTAAAAAACAGTATTAAAAATCTCATAGTAAGTTCCTTATAAAAACGATATTCTATCCAATAAAGAATTAACTCTATTTAAATATATGCCATACATTTAAATCATATTAAGTCTTAGATTATAACCCACTCTTGTGTAATGTATGTGAATTTATACGATTAATCTATATCATTAAGTTGCAAGGGGTGTTTAACCAGGGAAAACAGGAGTAAAACAATTTTTACACAGGTTTAAGCCGCTTTAGACTACCCTAAAATAAGAAATCAAAAAAAGTAGTACCTATGAGCCGCGAACATGATATGATCGATGATGATTTTACCAGTAAAGAAGCCATCGAATACAATACCCACACAGAACGCCGAAGTACGTCCGGACGAAAAGGCAAAAAAGAGAAGCGGATCAAAAAGAACCGTGTTGCAGTATGGATAAAGAAAGAGACACTCGCTTATGAAAAAGAGCTAAAGACTCTGCAAATCGAACTGCTAAAGCTTCAGAACCATATCAAAGACCAAGGTCTTAAACTACTCATCCTATTTGAAGGAAGAGACGCTGCAGGAAAAGGCGGGACTATCAAACGTATTACGGAACACCTCAATCCCCGCGGTGCAAGAATAGTCGCCCTGTCGCAACCCTCGGATGTTGAAAAGTCCCAATGGTATTTCCAGAGATATGTACAACACCTGCCATCAGCGGGTGAGATCGTGCTTTTTGACAGATCATGGTATAACCGGGCCATGGTCGAACCTGTCATGAACTTTTGTACCCCAGCGCAACGGGACGAGTTTTTACAGGAAGTCCCGGCATTTGAGAAGATGCAGATAAATTCAGGAACAATCCTTATCAAGTTCTATTTCTCGGTAGGTAAAAAAGAGCAGGCACGTCGTTTTGATGAGCGTAAGAACGACCCCTTGAAACAATATAAAATTTCACCCGTCGATGAGCAGGCACAAGGGTTATGGGAAGAATACACCAAGGCAAAACTAAAGATGCTCGAGGAGACAGACACAGCACACGCACCTTGGATCATCATACGCTCAAATAATAAAAAAGAAGCGAGGATCAATGCCATCAAATATATCTTGCAACAAGTCGACTATCCTAACAAAACAGAGCCTTTAGAACTTGACGTAGATGACGATATACTTATCCATGGTTGCGATGAATTAAAACTAATGCATCAAGCAGCAGAAAAAAAGAAACAATTAAAGGAAGATAAATGATGAATAAAGTTATCCTAGCAGTCGCTTTGGTTATTATGGGGTTGATGACAGGAGCCTGCGAGCGTAATGATTATCAACATCCGCTTCATAGAAACCAGTAGAGCCTAAGGCTCTACTACCTATACAAAAGAGAGGATCTCTTCTTCAATCTCTTCTTTGTTGATAATGGTCGTTTGCACGACATCTTTATCAAAAAGTGCATGGATCATATCAGGGATCTGAACCTTGGCTTTCGCCGATATTGATTTAAGTGCATCAATATCGTGAGCATCTACTTCACCCGTCAGTGCGTTAGCAATTGTTGGAGAGAACTTCGTCCATTCTGCCGTAGAGTAAGCGATCGTCTTAATACCCGGCTTGGCACATGTCTCATAGGCTTTAAAACACGTTGCCGTATGCGGATCCATCAAGTATCCGTTTTCAAACGCTCTCTTGATATATGCTTTACCTTCATCACCGTTACAGAAATCAGCAGAAAATACCGTCTGAAGTGTATACAACTCTTCTTCAGTCAACTCATAGAAGTTCTGCTCTTGCAGTGATGTCATCAACTCCTTAGTACGCTTGGCACCAAACATATCAAACAAGATACGTTCTACATTTGAAGATTTCAAAATATCCATTGCCGGTGATGTTGTCGATACGACAGACGAGTTTCTAAGATCATACTTACCATCATTGATCAGACGTGTAAGAACATTGTTCTCATTAGATGCGATAATAATCTTCTCAACAGGCAATCCCATTTTCATCGCATAATATCCGCCCAGGGCATTGCCGAAGTTACCACTTGGAACATTCAGATAAACCTTCTCACCCATTTTTGCTTCACCCTGACGCACCAGTTCAAGATAAGAATGAATATGATAGATGATTTGGAAGATGATACGACCAAAGTTTACAGAGTTAGCTGCAGAAAGAGATATATGGTCTTCTTTTAGCTTGGCTTTAAAACTTTCAGAATCCAAAAGGCGCTTCAAAGCATTCTGCGCATCATCAAAATCACCTTTGATACCGATCACTTTTAAATTACCGGCATCTTCTGTCACCATTTGCAGGCGTTGTACGTCGGATGTCCCGCCGTCAGGATAAAGGCAGGCGACCTGTACATTGGCACGGTCTTTAAATGTTTCTAAAGCGGCAGGACCGGTATCTCCGCTTGTCGCAGCAAGAATCAGATACTTTTCATTCCTTTGCTGGGCAATCGATGAGAGGACAACACCGAAAGGTTGAAGTGCCATATCTTTGAATGCACGTGTGGGACCGTGATACAACTCGCTTACATAGAGGTTTTCTTGAACTTTCACAACAGGTACAGGATTGGAAGCATCATCAAATGCATCATATAAATCCAATGCTTCATACAAAACATCTGGCTCAATATCGATACCAAAGGCACGAAGCATATCCATTGCCATCACTTTATAACTTGATTGAAGATGCTTTTCCAAGAAGACTTGCCCGAGGTCAGGAAGCTTTAGAGGCACATAGAGTCCTCCAAAAGAAGCGATAGGGCTTAAAATTGCCTGTGAAAAGCTGACATTATAGGGACGTTTACTATCATTACCACGTGTTTCAATAAAGTTCATATATATCCATCAAATTTTTTTTGAAATTATAGCGTAAGTTAAAAAAGGAGCAAATATTGAGTATCCCAGGTGCCAAAAGCACCTTTAAAACTGTTCTCAATGCCCCAGATATTTCTCTTTAGCACTTTTATTAAGGCCCGTTAACTCTCGGGCAACACTATGCATCACCTGTTTTGCCTCATAATCGTCCTCTACACTTGTAAACAACCCTGTGTTCATCAATAATGAATAGAAGGTATTGTAATTGATCGATTCAACAATCAACAACCAATTAAGCGTACGCATATATGGGTCATATGCAGATCCCTTGAAGGTTTCAAGCACTGTATATGGTGCGAGGATATCCTTGTTCTTTCCTACCATATACGGAAGGTAGACCAACGCCGAGAAGATGATCAGTTTTGTCGCCAACTTGGCAATAAACATCTTGACAGAAGCATCACGGTGGAATGCAAGGAAAATCATCAAAACAATCACCGAAACGATATTCAACAGACCTGCTACCAAAGACATGAATATAGCAAAAGGAGGGATATAGAGCATCTTGATCGCCGAATCCCCGTACTCGGCAAGCTTGACATCAAAGTCCTCGACTTCAGGAAAGGCCTGATCGTAGTATTTTGAGCGAAGCATCGGTTTGTATAGACGTTCATAAAAACCTGTAAGGTCCCCTTCAAGAATCATCTGAAACATGATATTCCCATACTTTTTCTCTTTGTACTGTGCCATGATCTCTTTTTTATACTGTGAAGCAAACTGTTCGAAAGAGAGTCCCAGCTTGACGTTACGAATACCCGTTTTTTTCGCAAAATCCTTCTGCAGCAGACTCTTCTGTTTTTGAAACTCACCGTCTACAGTCTTCATATACCCTGCGATATATTCCTGTTTTGAGTAATTAAACGTGCGTTTGACATCGATTCCTTCACTACGCAGTCTATTGACAATACGCTTGCGGATGATCGGATGTTTGAAGAACTGTTTTTGAGACAGGTTTAAAGGCAGTTCGCCATGCTCTTTATTCCATTTGGAAAGTGTTTCCTCCTCAATGACCTTCG
Organism: Sulfurimonadaceae bacterium; assembly: GCA_041562555.1. Taxonomy (GTDB): domain Bacteria; phylum Campylobacterota; class Campylobacteria; order Campylobacterales; family Sulfurimonadaceae. The sequence continues at coordinate 13,585 of JBFEXS010000001.1, read as the reverse complement.
CAACCATACGTGTAGATGGACATACCCCGCCCTCACACCAACGTCTTGGATTGATATCATGACCGAAATATCTTTGCATGATATTCTCATACTCGCTTTTACCCATGATCGAACCATCTTTGATGAAATAGCTGATCAGTTCACGGTTCAACTCCGGTGATTGTGCAAGGTTTGCATTAAGGATATTCGTATATTGACGGATATTGATACGATACTTCGTATATTCCCGCTTAAGCTCCTTTGTAAACTTCTTGTATTTCTCATCCAACTGCTGAGGAGACTCGATCTTAGAGAACTCTCTATTGATTTCTGTAATGCCATCACTATAAATATCCCAATCTTCCTGAATACGCAGTGCCATATCCTCAAAACGGTATCGGGCCTGATTATAGTCTTCTTGAAAATATTTATGAATATAGATGTCAAAAAAGCTCTCTTTACCCCGGGAAACGAACTTTTTTATCAGGTCTTTATCGATCTGAGTCAGCAAGAAAAGGTTTGAGATCATCACCTTGTCATAAATAGAGAGGTTCTCAAGGTTCTCCTTGGGAATAAATGAAGAGTACCCCAACTTACCCGTAAGCATCCCATATTTAAACAGCTCAATATAATAGGACTCATATCGCTTGTCTTTATTCTGTTTTACAATCTCAAAGACTGCCCGATTAAGCCCTTTATGGATCCCATAGTAGGTAGATATCGTCAAAATGACTATGACAATCACCATAACACCCTGATGGAATTCGAAGAACTTCTTGACCACAAGATAATACAAGGGGATAAGCAAGAGTGTGATCCCCACAGAACTAACCCGGTTTCCGAAGCGTTCAAGCTTTTCCAGAAGGTCCTTATCAACGTGGGTAGAGGTCACGACATCGATGACGAAACCATTATAATAGGATTCAAACCCAAGGTAGATCAATTTGGCAATGATCAATGCCAGCATAAAATAAAATCCCATTTTGGGAAGCTGAATAGATTGCATCACAGACCTTCACTAAAATCAATGAACTCTTCATGTTCAGGCAACTGTGTTGTCGTCTTGAGGTTTCGGTCCGATCCTTTGATCTCTATCTTATGTTCCTTGACCTGTATCTTCGCTTTGGAATTAAACTCCGCCTGCTCATTAAAAATGTGGATCTTATATTCACCGTTGATCGTCTTGTATTTACCTGTTTTGTACACCTCTTCCGTATGTGCTATAGCGTAGTGCATATCGGCATCATCCGGCAGGTAAAGTACAGAGGTACTCGGAAGGTTGAAGTCATTACGCTGCATACGCAGTCGTTTGAACAGCTCTGTATTTAGCAATGCGATTGTCTTTAAAAGCTCCTCGTTACTCGTTGAAGAGTCACGGTCTGTCAATACCGGAGCGACAATATCATAAATATAGTCCGCATCGATCACCTCGACCTCAATACGCCCGTCAAAAGCCGCGATGACATCATTTTCGCTGATCTCTTTTGATTCAGGAATATAAACGCTGCGTGTCTTAAGAATAAAACCGTCTGCCTGGACATTATTCAAATCATCAATAGCTGTTTCTCCTGCTGTAAGTTCCCCGGTATACAGAGGGGTCTTATGTGCATCCAAAAACAACATATCAAACTTCTTTATACTTGAACTGCTGGCATCTCCGTCAATCACAAAGCCGCTTCGTTTCAAGTGCACCTTTTTGATGATGTAGGGTTTCTCAAACTTATATTCAATAAATGGGAGTTCACTCTCCTCAAAAACAAACTCATCACCATAACTTTTTCCCTTCAGATCACCCATATGGGAGAGTCCGATCTTTGGAGTGATCTTTTTATACGCCTTTTGTAATACTTTTTGTTCAACGGGTAAAGACTGCTTAAACAAAGTGATCTCGGGGGCTATGCTTACAGGATCGACAACTTCAGGTTCTTTGTCACCACATCCTGCAACTAAGATCAATAAGGTTATAAGGGAGTATATTTTCTTCATCTATCTTCTTTCATCATATATTCGTATTTAGGATAGTTAAAAACGGCTAATGCTTGGGTAATTTTGAATTATATTATGCCAAAGTTTTAAATATATTTCACTTTTTCACACTTTTTTGGATCTGCGAATATCAATTTATGGGCATCCTCTACTTCAGTGCATCTTTCAGCCAGGTGGCATATTCATCAGAAGCGTGGGAAATCGGAACTGCGATAATCTCAGGAAGTTCATACGGATGCAGTTCTTTGATACGTACTTCCAGTCTCTCGAACATAGGTTCATCTGTTTTGATCAGCAACATGAGTTCTTCATCTTCGCAGAACTCACCTGCATAGATATAATAGGATGTAAGTCTAGGAATCTGGCTTACACAGGCACACAACCCTTCTGAGACAAGAGCCCTGGAGATCCTCCGTGCAACAACTTCATCCGGCACACTGCAATAGACAATGATCATCACTAAAGGGTAATCTGCGTTCCGATACCCTCAGAGGTAAAGAGTTCGAGCAGCATCGAGTGCTCGACACGGCCGTCTATGATATGTGCTTTGGAGACCCCTCCATCGATCGCTTCAAGACAGGCATCCACCTTTGGAACCATGCCCCCATTAATCGTGCCGTCCGCTTTCAGCGCTTCTACTTCTGCTTCGCTAAGTGTGGACAACAATTTCTTATTTGCATCCAGAACACCCGGAGTGTCTGTTAGGAATATCACCTTGTTCGCACCAATCGCTTTGGCAACCTGTGAGGCTGCGAAATCTGCGTTGATGTTATATCCGGGATGGCCCATCTCTTCACCCGCAGCAATAGGAGCGATAACCGGTACAAACTTTTCATTTATCAGGTTATGGATAACATCTGCCTTTACTTCTGTTATCGTCCCGGTAAGTCCCCATTTTGCATGCTCTTTCGGTTCTGCTGAGATAAAATGTGCATCTTTGCCACTCACACCGATCGCTTTGGCACTGTGAGCGTTGAGTAAAGAGACTATACCGCTGTTAATCTCACCGCTTAAAACCATCTCGACGATACGCATCACCTCAGGTGTCGTTACACGCTGGCCATCAATAAACTCCGTCTGGATATTAAGCTTATCAAGCATATCTGTAATTTTCTTTCCGCCTCCGTGCACGATAACCGGCTTTATCCCTACTAGATACAGAAGAAGGACATCCTGTGCAAAACTCTCTATAAGCTTGGGGTCGGTCTGGGCTGAACCACCGTATTTGATCACAACGATCTCTTTATTAAACTCTTTTATAAAAGGCAGCGCATCTAATAGTGTCTTGACCTTATCAATCTTTGCTTGCATTATCTATTCTCTCTATTTAAGTGGCGAAATTTTAGCATATTCTTGCACACTCTGATGTATCATTTGGTTCAGATCGAGTTCCAGCTCTAAAAAAGAGAGTTCAATATCAAAACCATGTGTTTTCACGGCATCTTTACGGGTAAGCAGAAGTGAATCGGCGCCCGACTCTTTCAAAATTTTCTCAAGTTCTTCCTTACTGAAGGAATAATGGTCTGGGAAATAGACTTTCTTGATCACTCTCTCATCCAGATATGCATCCAGCCGTTGGGGTTTTGAGATTGCCGTCACCAGACACATTTTGCTCTGTGCATTATGAATGCTGACCTTTCGATGAAAATCCCTGTTCTCTTCGATGGTAATCGCCTGTTTACCTTTCCATAAACGTTCTCTGTAGGGTCCCGAAGGCAGACAGAAACGGTTTTTCTGCTCCGATAAGATCAAGAGATCGAGTTTCTTGATGAAATGTTTACTGTAAGCATCATCTAAAAACACTATCCTCGCACCCAGCGATTGTGCTTTTTGAATCCCCTCTATCCTGTCTTCACTGACAATGACAAGGGCTTTAGGCAGCAGCGTCGCATAAAGCATCGCTTCATCACCGCTGGTACGAACGTCACATAGAAGCTTTTCCCCGTTGGAGACAATATGCAGACCGTGTGAATCACGTCCATATCCCCGCAGGACGATAGCAGCCTTCTCATAACGCGAAGCCAGGGCTACCGTCAAAGGTGTCTTTCCGCTGCCTCCGACGATCAGGTTTCCAATGCCCACAACAGGGATATCAAACTCCTGTTCGACAGCATTTTTATATTTACGCCAGACAATAAAGCAATATAACCAAGACAGAGGCAAAAGCAGGTAGGAGAGGAGTCTTTCAAAGGGACCGGGTGAAAAGAGATACTTCTCACCCCAAAAAAGGAGTGTTTGCTTCAAGGATAGTCTTACACCCAGTGCTTTGTGATATTGATGATCGTATCACATACATACTCTACATCAGCATCACTCATATCTGCATAGATAGGAATCGATAGAACCTGCTGAAAATTACGCAGCGCGACCGGGAAGTCATTAACACGCAGTGAGTATTTACTCTTATAGTAGCTCAACAGATGTAAAGGGATATAGTGCAGTCCTGTCTGAACACCTTTTTCTAAAAGTTCGCGCGCGAAAGAGTCCCGGTTTTTCTTCACTTTGATGATGTAGAGTGAAAAGGTATGTTCATCCACCATTTCCGGCAATTGAATATGCGCTGCTCCGGAAAGTTTTTTAGAGTAAAGGGATGCGATCTCTTTTTGACGTGCGATTGCTGCGTCCTGCTTGGAAAGTTGGCCCAAGATATAGGCAGCATCCAGTTCACTCATATCATATTTGCTTCCGATATCAACAACATCATAAACATAAGAAAGGTTTTCATCCGGAGTCACCATAGCGTGGTTTCGAAGCAGTTGGGCACGTTCAAGAAGGTCTTCATCGTTGGTCACCATCATCCCGCCATTACAGACATGCCCCTTAAGGTGGGGATTAAAACTGAAGGTCGTGATATCAGCTCCCGTGGCACCGATGCGTTTACCTTTGTATGTACCACCAAGAGCCTCGGAAGCATCTTCTATGATACGGATATTATAGATCTTGGCAATGTTATACAGACGTTCGAGGTCGATCGGATGTCCGGCAATATGACTTACAATGACGGCTTTGAGTTTTTTAGACTGATAATCCGAAAGTATCGTCTCCAAGCGGTCCAAGTTGATATTATAACTCTCCTCTTCAACATCCACAAAAATCGGTTCGGCATCAAAATGACGGACCACTTCAGGTACGGAAGGGAAAGCATTGACTGAACATAACACCTTGTCACCACGCTTTAGGTTAATAGCCAACATCGCCAGATGCAATGCTGAAGTCCCCTCAGATGTCGCTACTGCGTAATCGGCCCCAATATACTTAACAAAGGCTTCTTCCAGCTCTTCGACCTTATTGGTCTCCTGAGAGAGCACTTCATCAAGATGTGCCTTTTCTTTATTATCTATACGAGGTCTATAAAACGGTACGCTCTTTGCCATAAATCATCCCTTTTTTTAATAGTTACTCTAAAAATCCACCCAAGTAGATTTTATACAATAACCTTACAGACCAACATCCCTTGGATAGTTGAAGTCGTGATTAATCGAACGCGTCGACAGTTTTGCGATCAAAGGCATGCGTCGCTTAAACTGATTTTGATAAATTCGTTTAATTACCATATTAACCAATTCTTCGCCATAGCCTTGTTCTAAGAGTTCTTTTGATGTCCATCGCTCTTCAATGTATCGTTTTAACACACTATCAAGCTCTTCATAACTGTATCCAAGCTCATTTTCATCGCTTTGCCCTTCCCATAAATCTGCTGAAGGTGCTTTATTGACGATACTATCAGGGACACCGATATGACGGGCCAAAGCAAATACTTCCGTTTTGTACAGATCTCCTATAGGGTTCAAAGCCGATGCCAAATCACCAAAAAGTGTCCCATAACCCAGCATCAGTTCACTCTTATTACTTGTGCCAAGCACCAAAGCATTCTCCCGCGCGGATATGTCATACAGGTTCACCATGCGAAAACGTGCTGAAAGGTTTCCCACACGTAAAGGGCTTAGATCGTCTATGCCGTAAGCGTTCAACAGTGCCGAGATATCGCGGGTCTCACTCTTGATACCAAATTTTTCACACAATTCATCGGCATCGTCCAACGAGCTTTGAGAGGAGAACTGTGATGGCATTTTCACGCACAATAAGCGTTCAGAAAATGCATGATGTGCCAATACCGCGACTACCGCCGAATCCAGGCCACCACTCAAACCGACAACGACATTCTTCAAGCCGGTCTTTTCAACCTCGTCTTTTAAAAAAGCGATCAAATAGTCTGAGATTTGTGCATACTTGCTCATTTGGTTCCTAAAATAAAGTTTAAGTGAAATCATTATATCTAATTTTTTTTATTAATGTACTATCGGCATATCTAATTTATATTTTTAATACTCACAAAAGAAAAAGATTTTTAAATAGATGCTATACTGCGGATAAAACAGAGGTGTACTCTTGGATTTCATTGATGCTATCCACGTAGCTAAAGAAAAGAAAAAAGCACTTTTCTATAATAGCGAAGGCTCCAAGTTAGCCTACCAACTCGGGATCAGACATATCAGTGCCTTGGAATTTTCAGGCTATGCCGTTCAAATACCCTCAGGGAACTTACGCATCATACATGAATTCATATTGGTCGACTTTCAAAACAAGACACTCATCCAGATGCATAAGGATGATTCTATTACACCTATTCCCCTCACCTAGATACAAGCTACTCGAAACACTCAATATCGTTTTTCATCCGCTTTAACTCACTGCACGAGAAACCTGCTTCCTGTCGGGCCTGTACATTAAGATGCTTCTTACGCGGAAAACTTCCCGGGTAATGGACTTCGATAATGTCAAAATAGACATCATAATCAAGGCCCTCTTGATCGCAGGCATACTTAAACCAGACATCCCCCTTATGTACATGATCACACTCTTCTTTTAAAATAAGTTCCAAAGCTTCTATCATGTTCTCTGCCTTTGCATCATCTTCCAATTGTCTAAGCTTATCTATCATCATCGGCGTTACATCCAGGCCATTCGCTTCAAGATAGCGAGGTACTACTGCCATACGTTCATGAAACTCCGGCGTACGATATGCCGCTTCAAACAGTGCATTATGCACGGGTAAATCACCGTAAAAAGACCCGACATCTCTAAGTCTCTCTTGTAAAAGTTCAAAATGACGGACTTCATCATTGGCTACACTGAGCCAGTCATCATAAAAGGCTTTGGGAAGATCTTTAAAGCGATAGGCTGCATCCAGGGCCAGATCGATCGCCGCATACTCAATATGTGCAATCGCATGCAAAAAGACCGCTTTACCCCTGTCTGTCTCAAGTTTTTTACGTTTCAGTACTACTGTGGGAGACACCAACTGGCAATAGCCGACATAGGATGGCTCCTCAAATACTTTGGCTATGTGCGTGTGATCAAAGAAAAGGCTTCCTTCAAGGTATGCTTGATAAAACTGTTTAAACGCACTGCACTTTTCTTCAGGCGTGTTGAGTCGCAAGATCACTTCAATCTGTGTAAAAAATTCCATAGGCGTATTATGATAGAATTTCGCTAAAAAGAAGTTATAACATGCAGATTCAAGTTCAAGCGATGGGACCTTATCAGACCAATTGTTACATTGTCCATATTGACGACAAAGACATCATCATCGATCCGGGGGTAGGCGCGACGCAATGGGTCATGGACAATGTCACCAACCCCGTTGCGATATTGAATACCCATGGACATTTTGATCATGTCTGGTCAAACCAGGAACTCAAGGAAAAGCTGAACATTCCTCTGTATACACCCAAAGAGGATGTATTTCTGCTACAAAGCTCGGAAATGATGCCTAATCTTCCGGCTTCCTATCCTGATATTGAGATAGAAGGCGATGCAGAGATTGATATCCAGGGCATAAAAGTAAAGTTCCGTCACTTTCCGGGACACTGTCCAGGATGTTCCACTATTGAAATAGAGGATGCGATGTTCAGCGGAGACTTCGTATTTGATCGATCTATTGGCAGATGTGACTTTCCCTATTCATCACCTCAGAAAATGATAGAGTCCCTGAAAAAATTCAAAGCAATTGATTATGACAAGAAGATCTATCCGGGCCACGGCGGGGCGACAAGCATCTCATCAGAACAACGCAACGCAGACTATTGGATCAGTGCTCTTTAGTCTTTATCCTTACTGGCATTCATAAGATTGAGCTTTAAGACATGTTTTTCCAGGACAACCGTTTTGAAGCTTCCTTCAAATACTTTGATATCCAAAACAGAACCTGTGACATTGACTTCACGCTTTCGTCCGTCCTTATGACGTACACGGGCCTCAAAAATCACTTGATCTCCGACACGTACCGGTGACAGGAAGGTTGTATTTGCAGAAGCCAATACGACATTTGGATCGTTGACTGCGGCCATTGCGGAGAAGTCTGCTGCAGAGAAAAGAAATCCGCCGTGAACAAGTCCCAGACTGTCTGCACGCATCTCATCATTGGTCATCAGACTGACCTTCGAAAACCCTTCTTTTATCTCAATAAGATCACCGCTGTATCTGCTGTCAATGAGATCATGGGTCCGGAGTGTAACCTCATCGCCGTATGATATATCCTCGATCTCAGTTTCCTCGGTATTTTTTTGTGTATTTTTATCTTCTGCCATCTTATTTCCTTACTGCTTTTATATAAACACGTTTTGGTGCGGGATATCCTTCCACCGTTTTGCTAGGATCGTTTTCATCTAGAAAACTGCCTAAACTTTCACCCTCGATCCAGTCTGTAGAACGCTGTTCGTCTTCTGTCGTTACGGTGATCTCCAACACTTCAATATCTATAAAACCTGCACGGCTACACCAATTTTTGAGGGCTTTGACCGTCGGTACAAAATAGATGTTCGGAATTTTTGAATAGGTCTTTTCCGGTGTCAGACAGATATCTTCCTCACCGTCAATCATAAACGTATCCAAAAAGAGTTCTGCACCCTTTTCCATCCCCTTTGCCAATGCTTTCAGTGTTCCTATCGGATCAGGTCTGTGATAAAGCACACCCAGACAAAAGACCGTATCAAACTTATGCTCATAAAAAGGAAGATGTTCGACACCCAGGAGTTCAAAGGAGATATCGCTCTTGACATAATGGTTGATCAGATCAAATTGACTCTTATACAAAGCAGAAGGGTCAAACCCGACAATACGTTCCGGTTCCTGGGTAAGCATTCTGAACATATAATAGCCGTTATTGCACCCTACATCGGCGACTCGCTTACCTTTGAGATCAAAATGCGGTTCCAACAGGTTGTATTTTAAAAAGCTCTGCCACTCAGTATCGATAAAAAGACCAAACAGGTCAAAGGGCCCCTTTCTCCACGGCATCATCTGCTTGGCGACCTTTTTTATCTGCTCCTGGGCAGTTTCACTCAATGGATCTTCCGTTCGAATCGTAACCGTATCTGCGAAATCACAGACTGACTCGATCTCATCCAGTTCTTCCAGGGCCTGACGCAAAGGTGCAATGTTTTTCCACGTCATCCATTTTTGACGTTCTTGTCGAATTTCGTCTAGATTCACACATTTTCCTTCAAAATAGTGCCTAATCTTACCTTTTCTTTGCTAAAATAATTCCAAACCAGTTCAACACGGGAAAAAATGCGATTAGAGAAAAAAGCCACCATTATATCAAGTGCAACAGCGACACTGCTTGTCATTTTAAAACTTTTTGTAGGAATTGCCAGCGGTTCTGTCGCGGTCCTTGCATCTGCTATCGACTCCCTGCTCGATCTCGCCGTCTCACTTTTCAACTATTTTGCTCTACACAATACGGAAAAAGCTCCCGATGAGAAATTTAACTACGGAAGAGGAAAGCTTGAAGCCATAGCAGCCGTCATCGAAGGGGTCATCATCTCCATTTCAGGGCTGTATATCCTGTATGCTGCCATCGACAAGCTTATTCATGGATATCAGACGAGCTATTTGCATGAATCCATCATCATCATGCTTATCTCCCTGCTCATCACCGGTGCCTTGGTTCTGTTTTTGAATTATGTCTACCGACATACCCGCTCTATGGTGATTCGTTCCGATGCCCTGCATTATAAGACAGATCTCTATTCCAATGCTGTCATTCTTATCTCTTTGCTCATAATCCATTTTACACAGATCTATATGATCGATGCGATCCTGGGTATCCTGATCGCTCTGTATATCATCTACTCTGCCTACGCTCTGATCAAGGATGGCATCTTGATGCTGATGGATGTCGCAATGCCTGAAGAGATCGTTGAAAAAATAAAATATATCATCGAGACAAACAAAAACATCACCTCTTACCATCAACTGCTTACACGTTGTTCCGGCAAGGATGCCTTCGTCTCCGTCCATCTCGTCTTTAATATCTCGACCTCTTTATTTGATGCCCATCGGGTTTGTGATACAATTGAACTTCAGATCAAACAGCTTGATACGAATCTCAACTGGAACATGGTCATCCACCCTGATCCTTATGATGATTCTCAAATGCATGGAATGGATGAATACGAACATGATTAAGACCCTTTTCACACCCCTGCTGCTCACCGCTACACTTTTTGCACAAGAAATCCCCCAAGATGTTATCGATACGGGAGAGAAGGCTTCTTCAGAACTTCTCAAGAACCTAGGTTCAAAACTCAAACATGAGATCAAGACCAACGGCATCATCTCTGCTGTACGCTTTTGTAATACCAATGCCCTTACTTTGACCGAAGAGGTGAACCTGCATCAGGTAAAAGGTGTCAGTATTAAACGCATCTCTTTAAAAGAGCGCAATCCTGCCAATACCCCAAGTGCAGATGAGGCCAACGCACTGCAGAAGATGCAGGCCCTCTTGGACACGCAAAAACTTTCTACACATTATGTGGAGGAGACAGATAATGCATATAAGTACTATAAGCCCCTTGTCATAAAAAAAGAGGTCTGTCTCAAATGCCATGGAGATATCAACAAGAACCCAAAACTTGCCAACTTCATCAAAGAGAGTTATCCGGAGGACAAAGCAACCGGCTATAAGATGGGAGATCTTCGCGGGGCAATCCTGGTAGAAATTCAGAAGTAATACTTACAATACAGAAACCGCTTCTGTACCCCAGCCTTCATAACGTCCATGTTCACGTTTGATGAGCGGGAAAAACCGCTCTGTGTCTTTATTCAGAAGTTCTATGCTGATCATTGAAAGTTTGGTGAACACTACCCCGTAGACGAAATCATCTTCAGCTTTTTCATCCATAAAGTCATGTAAAAACTCAAATCCCTCTTCTTCGACTGATTCGATAAAACGTTTACGCTGGGATGACGTCATAAACATCGCATGATATTCAATACGGTGTTGCGCTTGCAGATCATCTCCCGCTTCTTGCAGATCGGCAATGATCTCTTCACTCTGGATATTATGGTATTCCCGTTCATTCGGCAAAAGCATCTTATAATAGGTTTCATACTTTTTGTCTTTTCGATGACCGCTTTCAAACTGATAAGCAGGTTTAAGGGCTTCATTAAGCGCATTCTCAAAGCCTTTGGCCTGTTCTGTATAAAAATAGACTTCCAGCCACCCTTCCGCCTGTCTCCAACCGACATAATCAAGGCTGAGTTTTTGCGTTTTGTCTACGAGCTTCTCTTCGATGCGAAGGAGTTCTTCATCATCTCCGTCGAATTTGATAAAGGCATACAACAGTGTTGTCTTTTCTTCATAGATATTCTCTTCAGGGTCAAAATCGTGTACACAGACCTGTGCACCCTCTTCATCCGTATAAAATAGTGACATTCATTTCCTTCTATAATTAGTGAAATTATACTATGATTTCACATGACAATCGAATTACTGCTCTTTATTCTCTTTATCCTCAGTGAACTTTTTGAACTTTACTGGCAAAAATCATCGACCCTATTGGGTATGCTTGAAAAGATCCATGCCTTGTACAATAAAAGTCCCTACCTTTTATACCTGATGCATCCCTCATATATTTTGGGTATATATCTTTTCTATGCTACCCACTATAATCTATGGGTGCTGCTTGTCTTAGGGATTAAAAGTATCGATATCGTCTTCAAGGTGCTGCTTATCCATAAGCATTTTGTCCTCAGAGAGCTGAGTAAAGAGTTAGAGCTTATGCTGACACAGCCCCTGCATCCTATCATGTTGACGATGGGACTGATGCTCTACCCTTACCTCGTCTATCTCGCACTTTTTTAAACAAGACAATTATTGTCTCATTTCTACACACTTTATACCTTCTTTTGCTAAATTTTCATTTTATTTTGATAATTATTACCATTACACTTGACATTGATAACGAATATCACTACTATTCTAGAAAATAAAACTTAATTCTGATAATAATTATCAGTAGTAATTGGGAGATTACATCATGAAAAAAACATTTATTTCACTAGCAGTTGCTTCGGCAGTCAGTACATCACTTTTTGCAGATGCAGAGATCGATGCCTTAAAGCAGAGAATCGCTGATTTGGAAGCAAAACAGAACATTCTTATTGATGAGACTTCAGACCTGAAAACCGGGTTTAGTTATGCAGAGGTAGATACCGACTTCTCACACAACGGTATGGGTGTTGCCGCATCCAAGGTCTACAAATCGAAATCACCGCTCTCAATTGGTGGATATGCAGAGATGTATTATGCCGATCAGGAAGATGCCAATAACATTGCCGATGTTTATCGTTTTGTACCGTACATCGGGTATAAGTTCAACGACAACATTATCTTCAATACGGAGATCGAATTTGAGCATGGTGGTGCCGATGGTAACGGTGGTGTTGCCAAGATCGAGTTTATGTACCTTGACTTCCTGATCTCGGATGCATTCAACATCCAAATCGGTAATATCTTGACGCCGATAGGACTTGTCAACCTTCGTCATGAGCCGACGCTTTTTAACACTGTTCAGCGTCCTAATGTCGAAAAATACCTTGTACCATCGACGTGGAACACCAATGGTGTGATGACCTACGGTGATATTGGAGAGAGTGGTCTGAGCTATAATGCGGGTATCATCCAGGCACTTGATTTTGATAATGCTAATGCCGGTGCACAAAAACAGATCCGTAGCGGCCGTGCAGGTTCATTTGAAAAGTCTACCTATAATAATGCTGCCTTCGTCGGTCGCTTAGACTATAGCGGTATGGCCGGCCTGCTTGTCGGTGCATCCCTTTACCATGGAAGTGCCACACAAGGAAGCGTTTCAGACACTCGTGCTACAATGTATGATCTGCACCTAAGCTATGAGAATTCAGGGTTCAAAGCTAAAGCAATGTATACAGCAACAAATATTGACAATGCTGATGACATTGCAGCATCTGCAGGTGGATATTCTATTTCAGATGCCAACGGTTATTACGTGAATGTCGAATATGATGTACTTGCACAGATGAACACAGAGTATAAACTGCCTGTCTTTGTTCAGTATGATTATATCAATCCGGTTGAGACAGTTGTTGATGTATCTAACAACAGTGTAACTCCTCCTCTTGTAACACACGAGGGTTATTTTGGTGCAGAAAACACTACGACGACTGTTGGTATCAACTTCTTCCCGCATGAACAAGTAGTCCTAAAAGTGGATTATGCCATGGTAGATTATGAAGACTCCAGCGTTGAAGACAGAGATACATTAAGCTTCAGTTTTGGTCTGCTCTTCTAATAAAG